>NZ_JAGRQZ010000040.1:0-155789 GCF_018223915.1 Klebsiella sp. 64 | reverse complement strand
GACCCACCACCATTCCCATATATTCCAGAAAGTTTTAGCCAATACCTTTTTGTTATTCACTCGCTCCGCAGCCAAATATTAATTTCATCAATATTTTTATAACTTTACATTAATGAAAAGTTTTCTTTTTGCCGTTTATTCCAGGATTTTCCTCAGGCGTGAAGGGTTCCGGTAAACACTATTTTTACTAGTCGCTGTACGAGTCTTGATGGACATATTCACTCGATGAATTAACTCAGGAGAATACTTGTGACGACGTTAAAACCTTTGCTGGCCCGCAACCGCAGCTGGGCGCTGCAGAAGTGTCAGCATGACCCGGACTATTTCGAAAAATGGATCGACGGGCAGCGGCCCCACTCGCTGTGGATCGGCTGCTCCGACAGCCGCGTTCCCGCCGAGGTGCTCACCGGCAGCCAGCCCGGCGAGCTCTTTGTCCACCGCAATATCGCCAACATGCTCGATCCCGCCGACGATAACGTCATGAGCGTCCTGCAGTATGCCCTCGACTACCTTGAGGTGGAGCGGGTGGTGCTCTGCGGCCACTACGGCTGCGGCGGGGTGCAGGCGGCGCTCTCCCTGCCCACTCTGCCGCTGGCGCACGAGTCCTCGGCGCTGGCTCGCCGCATCGGCCAGCTGCGCCACACCCTGCATCACGAAATTGCGCAGATCGCTGATGAATGTTGTGTTGCGGCCTCCCCCGGCGCCAGTGCCAGCGCCAGCACCGACGCGGAGCGCTCTCGTCATGCGCTGGACGCCCTGGTGGAAGCCAACGTTCGCGCCCAGTTCGCCCGTCTGCTGGAGAGTGAACCGGTGCAGACGGTGCTCGCCAGCGGGCGACCGCTCAGCCTGCACGGCTGCGTCTACGATCTGGCTTCCGGCCATTTAACCACCCTCGTCGAACACCTCTCACCGCAGGAGCACGCCCCATGAACACGCTTCGTCAGGACTCTCTCGCCGGCATCGTCGTCTTCCTTGTCGCCCTGCCGCTGTGCCTCGGCATCGCCCAGGCCAGCGGCTTACCGCCCTTCGTCGGCCTGCTGACCGGCATTATCGGCGGCCTGGTCGTCACCGCTCTCAGCCCCTCCCGCTTCGCCGTCAGCGGCCCCGCCGCCGGACTGGTCACCATCGTCGTCGCCGCCATTGAATCCCTGGGTTCCTTCTCCCTCTTCCTGATGGCGCTGGTGCTGGCCGGCGTGCTGCAGCTGCTGTTCGGCATCCTGCGGGCCGGGCGCTTTATCTCCCTCGTTCCCGCCAGCGTCATCAAAGGCATGCTGGCGGCGATCGGCATCCTGCTGATTATGCAGCAGATCCCCGTTGCGCTCGGCAGCGCAGAAGAGACCGGGCTCGTTGATATCGTGAAGGGTAACGCCACCTTCTCCCTCAGTGCTATCGCCGTCGCCGCGGGCGGCCTGCTCGTGCTCTGGCTGTGGGGCTCGCCGCTTATCCGCCGGGTGAAGAGCCTGCGCTGGATCCCCGGGCCGCTGATCGCCGTCCTGCTCGGCTGCGTGACCACCCTGCTGCTGACCCATTTTGCGCCGCAGCAGCTGGCCGCTCTGCCGCGCATCACCCTGCCGGCGTTCGGCAGCCTCGGCGATCTGCTGGGCGAGCTGGAATCTCCGGCGTGGAGCGCGTGGCGCAATCCGTCGGTGTGGGTGGTGGCGGTAACCCTGGCGCTGGTCGCCAGCCTCGAAACCCTGCTCAGCCAGGAGGCGCTGAAAAAGCTGCGTCCGCAAAATCCGCCGCCTTCGCCGAACCGTGAAATGGTCGCCCAGGGCGTCGGCAACCTGCTCTCCGGTGTGCTGGGGGCGATGCCGATCACCGCGGTGATCGTCCGCAGCTCGGTGAACGTCAGCAATGGCGCGCAAAGTAAACTGTCGATCTTTATCCACGGCGTGCTGCTGCTGATCTGCGGTCTGTGGTTCAGCGGCCTGCTAACCTTAATCCCGCTCGCCAGCCTCGCCGCCGTGCTGCTGTATACCGGCTATAAGCTGGCGACGCCGCGGCTGTTCATCGAGCAGTTCCGCCAGGGTGCGGCGCAGTACGTTCCGTTCCTCGCCACCATCGGCGGGATTATCGCCTGCGGCATGCTGGCGGGGATCGGGATTGGTCTTGCCACCCAGATGGCGTTCAGCCTCTGGCGCAGCCATCGCCACTCGCTGCAGCTGGCGCGCTACGATGACCACTACGTGCTGCGCATCCAGCAGAATCTGACCTTTATGCACAATCCGCATCTGCTGGCCCTGCTGGCGAAGATTCCGGAAAAGAGCGTGGTGATCGTCGAGCACGACAGCGTCGGCTATATCGACCCGGACGTGCGGGCGGTGCTGGATGATTTTGCCGAGAACGCCCCGCAGCGCGGCATCCGCCTTAATCAGTGGCCGCTGGCCAGCCGCTGACCTTAACGGGCGGCTGGTCCGCCCGCTTCGCGACCCCTCCGATTGCCAAGCGCCGTGAAAAACCATGCTCTACACTTTCTGGGTTATCACGCCAACCCCAAGGAAATGAACATGACCATCATTAAAAGCTACGCCGCCAAAGAAGCGGGCGCCGATCTGTCGCTGTGGGAATACGATGCCGGCGAGCTACAGCCGGAAGATGTCGAAGTTGAAGTGGAATACTGCGGGATCTGCCATTCAGACCTGTCGATGATCGACAACGAATGGGGGATGTCGAGCTACCCGCTGGTGGCCGGTCACGAGGTGATTGGCCGGGTGGCGGCGCTGGGCAGCGCGGCGCAGGATAAAGGGCTGAAGATTGGCCAGAAGGTCGGCATCGGCTGGACGGCGCGCAGCTGCGGCCATTGCGACGCCTGCATCAGCGGCAACCAGATCAACTGTCTGGAAGGCTCGGTGCCGACCATTCTCAACCGCGGCGGCTTCGCCAATAAGCTGCGCGCCGACTGGCAGTGGGTGATCCCCCTGCCGGAGAGTATCGATCTGGCGTCCGCCGGCCCGATGCTGTGCGGCGGCATCACCGTCTTTAAACCGCTGCTGACCCACCACGTGACCGCCACCAGCCGCGTCGGGGTGATCGGCATCGGCGGCCTCGGCCATATCGCTATTAAGCTGCTGCGGGCGATGGGCGCGGAAGTGACCGCCTTCAGCTCCAACCCGGCGAAAGAGCAGGAAGTGCTGGCGATGGGCGCCGATCGCGTGGTCAACAGCCGCGATCCTGAAGCCTTAAAAGCGCTGGCCGGTCAGTTTGACCTGATCATCAACACCGTGGCGGTGGACCTCGACTGGCAGCCGTACTTCGAGGCGCTGGCTTACGGCGGCAATTTCCACACCGTCGGCGCGGTGATGAAGCCGTTCCCGGTGCCGGCCTTTACCCTGATCGGCGGCGACCGCAGCATCTCCGGCTCGGCGACCGGTAATCCGTCCGAATTGCGCACGCTGATGAAGTTTGCCGGGCGCAGCAAAGTGGCTCCGACCACCGAGCTGTTCCCGATGTCGCAGGTTAACGAAGCGCTGAAGCATGTTCGCGAAGGCAAAGCCCGTTACCGCGCGGTGCTGAAAGCCGACTTCTGATGGTTCTCTCCCGCCGGGCGGCCCGCTCGCCCGGCGTTTTCCCCGTCGCTTCATCAAACCGTCATCTCCCCGCCATGCCTCTGTAGTCATTGCTTCCCACAATCCGGGCTTCGATAAATGGCTGAACGAGATGCGCGTCACCATGAGAAAGACCTGGCTTCCCTGGCTGATCCTGTCGCCTTCCCTGCTGTTTTTACTGCTGTTTACCTGGTTCCCGCTGGGGCGTTCGATGTATGACAGCCTGTTTGATACCCGCATGGCCAGCGACGGCGCGCAGTACGTCGGGCTGGATAACTTCGCCCGCCTGTTTGCCGATAACGTCTTCTGGCAGTCGCTGGGCAATAACCTGCTCTATATCCTGCTGACGGTGGTGCCCGGGGTGACCCTCGCCCTGCTGCTGGCGGTCGCCCTGAGCGAGAACCATCGCGTCAACCGCTGGCTGCGCACCGCCTTTTTCTTCCCGATGATTATCCCGATGGTCAGCGCCGCCGCGCTGTGGCTGTTTATCTTTATGCCCGGCCTCGGCCTGCTCGACCACTATCTGGCGAAGCTGTTCGGGCCGATGAACAACAACTGGCTGGGGCGCAGCAACAGCGCGCTGCTGGCCCTGGCGCTGATCGGCGTGTGGAAGTTCGCCGGCTATTACATGCTGTTTTTCCTCGCCGGGCTGCAGAGCATTCCGGCCTCGACGCGGGAAGCGGCGCTGATGGAGGGGGCTACCCGCACGCAGGTCTTTTTTAAGGTCACGCTACCGCTGCTGCGCCCGACCCTGAGCTTTGTGATCACCACCGCGCTGATCTACTCCATCACCCAGATCGACCACGTGGCGGTGATGACCCGCGGCGGGCCGGACAACGCCACCACCGTGCTGCTCTATTACATCCAGAATCTCGCCTGGGATACCCACGACCTCGGCAAAGCCTCCGCCGCCACCTTCCTCACCCTGGCCGGGCTGTTCGCCTTCTCGCTGATTAACCTGAAACTGCTGGAGAAAGGAGCCCACTATGAGCGCTGAAATCTCGCCGCTGCTGGTCCGCACGCCCGCCGCCGCCCGTCCGCTGTGGCTGCGCCTGCGCCGCTCGTCGCCCTTTACGCTCACAGTATTAATGTGCTGCCTGGCGCTGCTGTGGGTCAGCCCGTTTATCTGGATGCTGGCGACCTCGTTCAGCGCTACCACCTTCGGCGACGATATGGCGTCGCTGCTGCCGCGCCTGCCGCTGACTCTCGATAACTTCCGCGACGCCTGGCAGAGCGCCGACTGGCTGAGCCTGTACGCAAACACCCTTATCTTCACCTTTGGCACCTTCTTCGTGCAGCTGTTGACCATCACCACCGCCGGGTACGTCTTCGCCTGCCACGAGTTTCGCGGCAAGCAGACGCTGTTTCTCCTGTTCCTGGTGCAGCTGATGATCATGCCGGTGGTGATGATGGTGCCAAACATGCTGACCCTGAAAACCTTCGGCCTGCTCAACACCCTTACCGGGGTGATGATGCCCTACTTCACCTCGGCGTTCGGCGTGTTCCTGATGCGTCAGGCGTTCCTCGCCATCCCGAAAGAGCTGGAGGAGGCGGCGCTGATGGAGGGCTGCCGCTGGTGGCAGGTGCTGTTCCGCGTGCTGCTGCCGATGTCCTGGCCGTCGGTGCTGGCCTTCGCCACCGTCAGCATTACCTACCACTGGAACGAGTACCTGTGGCCGCTGATGATGCTCAACGATCCCGATAAGCAGGTGCTGACCGTCGGGCTGGTCTCCTTCGCCATGGGCGCCGAATCCGGCGGCCAGTGGGGCACCATCGGCGCCGGGACGCTGATGGTCTGCCTGCCGCTGATGCTGGCGTTCATCCTTTTTCAGAAACAGTTCCTGCGGAGCTTCGGCTTCTCCGGGATCAAATAAGGAGTGATTCATGCTGTTAGCGCACATTTCCGATACCCATTTCCGCAGCCGCGGCGAGAAGCTGTACGGCTTTATCGACGTCAATGCCGCCAACGCCGACGTGGTCTCCCAGCTTAACGCGCTGCGCGAGCGCCCGGACGCGGTGGTGGTGAGCGGGGATATCGTCAACTGCGGCCGCCCGGAGGAGTATCAGGTGGCCCGCCAGATCCTCGGCAGCCTGAACTATCCGCTGTATCTGATCCCCGGCAACCACGACGACAAAGCCCATTTTCTCGAGCATCTTCACCCGCTGTGCCCGCAGCTGGGCAACGATCCGCAAAATATGCGCTATGCGGTGGATGACTTCGCCACCCGCCTGCTGTTTATTGACTCCAGCCGCGCCGGCACGTCAAAAGGCTGGCTGACCGACGAGACCATCGGCTGGCTGGAGGCCCAGCTGTTCGAGGGCGGCGACAAACCGGCAACGATCTTTATGCACCACCCGCCGCTGCCGCTGGGCAATGCGCAGATGGACCCGATCGCCTGCGAAAACGGCCACCGTCTGCTGGCGCTGGTGGAGCGTTTCCCATCGCTGACGCGCATCTTCTGCGGCCATAACCACAGCCTGACCATGACCCAGTATCGCCAGGCGCTGATCTCCACCATTCCCGGCACCGTTCATCAGGTGCCGTACTGCCACGAAGACACCCGGCCCTATTACGACCTCTCTCCGGCCTCGTGCCTGATGCACCGTCAGGTCGGCGAGCAGTGGGTGAGCTACCAGCACTCGCTGGCCCACTACGCCGGGCCGTGGCTGTACGACGAAAACATCAGTTGCCCAACGGAAGAGCGCTAACCGCCATGCTCAGTCTGCAAAACATCAGTAAACGTTTCGACGGCAAACCGGCGCTCAGCGCCCTGTCGCTGGATATTCACGAAGGCGAATTCGTGGTGCTGGTCGGCCCGTCGGGCTGCGGGAAAAGCACCCTGCTACGCCTGCTCGCCGGCCTGGAGCCGGTCAGCGAAGGCCAAATCTGGCTGCATGATGAGAACATCACCGCCACCACGCCGCGCGAGCGCAACTTCGCGATGATCTTCCAGAACTATGCCCTGTTTCCGCATCTGTCGGTGCGCGACAACATCACCTTCGGCATGAAGGTGCGCAAGGAAGAGAAAAGCAGCTGGCAGCCGCGGGTGGATAAAGTGGCGCAGATGCTGCAGCTGGAGGCGCTGCTTGACCGCAAACCGGCGAAGCTCTCCGGCGGCCAGCGCCAGCGGGTGGCGATGGCCCGGGCGATTGTGCGCAATCCGCGGCTGTTCCTGATGGACGAGCCGCTCTCCAACCTCGACGCCCGCCTGCGCAGCGAAGTGCGCGACAGCATTATGGCGCTCCACCAGCAGCTGAAAACCAGCACCATCTATGTGACCCACGATCAGACCGAGGCGATGTCGATGGCCGACCGCATCGTGGTGATGAACGGCGGCCACGTGCAGCAGGTCGGGCGCCCGGAGTATCTGTACGCCAACCCGGCCAATCTGTTCGTCGCCGGATTTATCGGTTCGCCGGCGATGAACCTCCTGTTGCTGCCCTGCGCCAACGGTGAAGTACTGTTGGGAGAACAGCGCCATCCGCTGCCGCCGCGCCACCGGGATCAGACCCGCGTCTGGCTGGGCGTTCGCCCGGAACATATTACCGACCGCGTGGAGGAGGGCCATCTGCGCCTGCCGGCCACCGTTCTGCAACGAGAACTGATGGGGGCCGATTACCTGCTCCACGTCAGCACCCCGATCGGCACCCTGCGCTTTAGCCGCCGCCACCGCGGCACGGTGCCGGAGAAAGGCGAGTCGCTACCGATCGGCTTCTCGCCTGCCGATGTGCATCTTTTTCATGCTGAGACCCAGCATAATTTATTGATGGAGTGTAATCATGTTTAAACCTTTTACGCTAGTCGCGGTTGGCCTCAGCCTTGCCCTGAGCGGCGCGGCGCTGGCAAAAGAGAAAATAGACTTCATGTTCCCGGCGCCGGTGGACGGCAAGCTGACCATGGAGATGACCCGCGTCATTAAGCAATTCAACGACTCGCAGCAGGATGTCGAAGTGCGCGGGATCTTCACCGGCAACTACGACACCACCAAGATCAAAGCCGAATCGGCGCAGAAGGCCGGCCAGCCGCCGGCGCTGGTGATCATGTCCGCCAACTTCACCACCGATCTGGCGCTGAAAGATGAGATCCTGCCGATGGACGAGCTGTTTAAATATGGCGATCAAAAGGCCGGCGATTTTCTGCAAAAGGAATTCTGGCCCGCGATGCATAAGAACGCCCAGGTGATGGGCACCACCTATGCGATCCCGTTCCATAACTCGACGCCGATCCTCTACTACAACAAGACGATGTTCGATCAAGCCGGGATCAAACAGCCGCCCCAGACCTGGGCCGAGCTGCTGGCTGATGCCAAAAAGCTGACCGACGAGAGCAAAGGCCAGTGGGGGATCATGCTGCCGTCGACCAACGACGACTACGGCGGCTGGATCTTCACGGCACTGGTGCGCGCCAACGGCGGGAAATACTTTAACGAAGACTATCCGGGCGAGGTCTATTACAACTCGCCGACCGCCATCGGCGCCCTGCGCTTCTGGCAGGATCTGATCTACAAGGACAAGGTGATGCCGTCCGGGGTCTTGAACTCGAAGCAGATCAGCGCCGCGTTCTTCTCCGGCAAGCTCGGGATGGCGATGCTCAGCACCGGCGCGCTGGGCTTTATGCGCGAGAACAGCAAAGACTTTGAGCTTGGGGTAGCGATGCTGCCGGCCAAAGAGCAGCGTGCGGTGCCGATCGGCGGCGCCAGCCTGGTGAGCTTTAAAGGCATCAACGAGGCGCAGAAGAAAGCGGCGTATCAGTTCCTGACCTATCTGGTGAGCCCCGAGGTGAACGGCGCGTGGAGCCGCTTCACCGGCTACTTCTCTCCGCGCAAGGCGTCAAACGATACGCCGGAGATGAAGGCCTATCTGCAGCAGGATCCGCGGGCGGCGATCGCCCTTGAGCAGCTTAAGTACGCCCATCCGTGGTACTCCACCTGGGAGACCGTGGCGGTGCGTAAGGCGATGGAGAACCAGCTGGCGGCGGTGGTCAATGATGCCAAAGTGACGCCGGAGGCGGCGGTGCAGGCGGCGCAGAAGGAAGCCGACGCGCTGATGAAACCGTATGTGGATAAGACCGCGCTGGCGGAAGTGAAGTGACGCGTTACCCGTCATCGTCATCCTCACCCCGGCCCTCTCCCTGAGGGAGAGGGAACTGTCCGGCGCCGTGGTTAAGCCCTGGGTCCGGTTGTGAAAGGAAAAAAGCAGGCCATACCCGGTATGGCCTGAAAATGTCACAACGATTAGATCCCTGCCGTTTCGCGAATATATTTGCGCGCTTTGACGGCGTATTCGAAAGGATTGGCCAGAGCAGGATCCTGCTCGGCTTCCACGACCATCCAGCCTTTATAGCCAAAGTCGTCCAGCAGCTTGAACACCGGACGGAAATCGATCACCCCGTCGCCCGGGACGGTGAAGGTGCCTTTTTTCACGCCGTCGAGGAACGACAGGCCGTCGCGGCGCACCTGGTCGATCACCGGCGGGCGGACGTCCTTCAGATGGACGTGGTTGATGCGCGGCAGATACTTTTTGAGGATCGCCAGCATCGGCGCTTCGCCGCCTTCGGAATACCAGGCGTGGCCGGTGTCGAACAGCAGGAAGACGCGCTCGTCCACCAGCGACATAAATTTGTCGATTTCCGCGGTGGTCTGAATGCCGGTGCCCATGTGGTGGTGCAGACAGACCTGCATCCCCTTCTCCGCCGCCAGGCGGCCGAGGGTGTTATAGCCTTCCGCCACCCGCTGCCACTCTTCGTCGCTGAAGCACGGCTTCGCATCACCGAGGATCGGTTTATCCAGCCCCTGGATGCTGCCGCTCTGCTCGGAGCAGCCAATCACTTTCGCCCCCATCGCATGAAGGAAGTTCATGTGATTGACGAATTCATCAATGGTTTTTTCCCGCTGGCCGTTGGCGAAAAAGGTACTGAACCAGGCGTTGCAGATCTGAATGCCGCGGATGTCCAGCATCGGCTTGAGAACCGCCGGGTCGCGCGGATATTTGCTGCCGACTTCGCTGCCGGTAAAGCCGGCCAGCGCCATTTCGCTGACGATCTGCTGGAAGGTGTTTTCGCTGCCGAGCTCCGGCATATCATCGTTAGTCCAGCCGATCGGGGCGATAGCCAGTTTGACGTTATCTTTGTTCATAGTAGGGCTCCTGCCGCTGCGCCTTACTGGCGCAGCAATTCACGTTCAATAAGTTCACGGGTTTCCACTGCCTGGTATTTCATTTTTTCCGGGTAGCCAAACAGCGAGGTGGCGACAATCGGCTCCCCGCCGACCTTGAAGGTCTGCTCGGCGAATTTCATTTCGCGCAGGGTGCGGAACAGCGCGTCGAAATCCACATCCCCTTCCCCGACGCCTACGTGCTGGTGCACCACGGCATCCACGCCCGGCGGGTTAACGATATAGCGGCAATGTTTCGTATGGTTGCGGGTGTCCGCAATCAGGACATGGGAGAGATCGCTCCCGGCATAGCGCAGCATGCTCGCCACGTCGCCGACGCCTTTGTCGTAGAAAAAGGTGTGCGGCACGCTGTAGACGTACTTCACGTTATCGCTGCGGAACGACTTCACGATATCGACGGTTTCATTGTTCTCTTCGCAGAAATCCCAGGGATGCGCCTGGATCTCCACGCGGATGCCTTCCCGCTCAAAAATCGGCAACAGCTCTTCCATTGAGCGATAGAACATTTCATCGCAGATCTCAGGCTGATTCGGATCGCCGGAGAACTCGGTGTTGATCACCTGAACGCCCATCTCCACCGCAATTTCCACCAGCCGTTTCCAGTTTTTCACCGCCGCCTGACGGCGCAGTTCGTCCGGGCCGGACCAGCGGTAGACGCAGATAAACGACGACAGCTCAAGGCCGGTATCGCGCAGCGCCTGCTTGTACTCCGCCATGATCTCCCGGCTGGCGCGCGGGTGCTTGTAGAACGGGTTAATCTGCGGGTGCGGCGACTGTTCAATGTACTTGTAGCCCCACTCCGCTACCTGATGGACCATGCGGGTGATCCCGAGGTCCTTAATGACATCCACATCAAAGGCAATTTTCATCGTCGTTACCTGTGCAAAGAAGTTCCGTCAGCAAAACGCGCTTAACGTTTGTAGAATGCCGGGCACTCAGGCAGCGTCACTTCAACCGGCTCGCTGGTTCCCTGCGCTTTAATGCAGGCGTCCGCCGCCACCGACGCCGCGTAGCCGTCCCAGGCCGACGGGCCGTGCAGCTGGCCGGCTTTGACGTCGTTGATAAAGGCCTGCAGCTCGACGTCGTAGGCTTTGATAAAGCGGTCTTTCCAGTCGGTCAGAATGGCGGTCGACAGGCTGGCGGACTTGCGCATCTGGACGGCAGACGGCTCCGGCAGACGGGCAATCCCGGTTTCGCCGACCACTTCGCACTGGATGTCATACCCGTACTGGCAGTTCACGAACACTTCGACGTCGATCAGGGTGCCTTTTTTGGTTTCAAAGGAGACGATCTGCGGATCTTTCAGGCGCGCATGGGTGTGCGAGGTGGAGCGCGGGAAGCGCACCTGCACGGAACGGTAGTCATCGTTCAGCAGCCAGCGCAGCACGTCCAGCTCGTGGATCAGGGTGTTGGTGATCGCCATATCGGTGGTGTAGTTCTCGCCGACCGACTGGTTGCGGTGGGCGCAGCGCAGCATCAGCGGCGCGCCGATATCGCCATCGTCGATCACTTTTTTCAGCGCCAGATAGCCTTCGTCGTACGGGCGCATAAAGCCAACCTGCACCAGACGACGGCCGGCCTTCATTTCGGCATCGACGATGCGGCGGCAGCCTTCCGCGGTCATCGCCAGCGGTTTTTCGCAGAATACCGGCTTACCGGCGGCGATGGCGGCCAGAGTGTACTCTTCGTGGGTCGGGTCCCAGGAGGTGACCAGGATGGCATCGACATCGCTGGCGTTAATCACGTCGTGGCCGTCGGCGTAGACTTCCGCCTGCACGCCCGGCAGCGCGACCGCCGCGCGGGCGTTGTCGGCATTGATATCAGACACCGCCACAACGGTGGCGCCCTGCAGAACCTGGGTGCAGCGACGGATGTGTTCTTTACCGATAGCGCCAGCGCCGATGACACCTAATTTGAGCGACATAATGGTTTTCTCCGTAAGTCTGTAGGATTCAGAGTGGATGTTCGTTTTAGTAATCACGCGCCTGGGCGCGCTTTTCATTAATCATTTGCGCCACTTTGCGGATCCGCTCAGAGAGCGCCGTCTGGGCGACCCCGACGTTCCACCAGCTGCCGTATTTGTGCACCATGGTCTTCGGCAGCACTTTAATATCAATCAGGGTGCTGACCGTTTCGCGACGGGCGGCGTCCAGCGCGTGGCGCAGTTCGTCCAGGGTGGTGACGCGCCAGGTTTTGCAGCCGTAGCCGGCGGCGATGGTGGCGAAGTCCACCGGCACCAGGCCGCCCTGCAGCTGGCCGGTTTCCGGCTGACGGTAGCGGAACTCGGTGCCGAAGCTGTCCATCCCGTGCTCCATCTGCAGGTTGTTGATGCAGCCGTTGGCCATGTTGTCGAACAGCACGACGTTGATCTTCGCCCGCTCCTGCAGGGAGGTGACCAGCTCAGAGTGCAGCATCATGAAGGAGCCATCGCCGACCAGGGAGTAGACTTCGCTCTGCGGCTGCGCCAGCTTCACGCCCAGCGCGGCGTTGACTTCGTATCCCATGCAGGAGTAGCCGTACTCCACGTGGTAGGTGTTTTCCGCGCGGTTGCGCCAGACGCGCTGCAGATCGCCTGGCAGGCTGCCCGCCGCCGCGACGATCACCGCCTCGGCCGGCAGCGTTTCATTCAGTACCCCAAGAACGCTGCTCTGGGTCAGGGTGGAGTCGGTGATCTGGCGGAACTCGCGATACACCGATTCACGATCGAGATGATCGTCGATCTCCGGCACAAAGGATTTCTCCTGCCACACCGCCTGGTAGACGCGCTGGGTCTCTTTTAACTGACGGCTCTGCACGCTCTCGATCTGCGCGCCCCAGCCGGCCTGCCAGCCGCTGTCCGCCAGCGCCGCGTCGAGAGCGGTCATCGCTTCCCGGGCGTCCGCCAGCATGGCAATGCCGTCCAGCTTCCAGGCGTCGAAGTTGCTGACGTTAATATTCAGGAAACGCACCTCCGGGTGCTGGAAAATCCATTTCGAGGCGGTGGTAAAATCGCTGAAGCGGGTGCCGACGCCGATCACCAGGTCGGCCTCTTTCGCCAGCAGGTTCGCCGCCAGGCAGCCCGTTTCGCCGACGCCGCCGACGTTCAGGGGGTGAGACGAGACCACCGTCCCCTTCCCGGCCTGGGTTTCGGCGAAGGGCACCCCGTAGCGCTCGGCGAAACGGGACAGCGCTTCGCCCGCGCCGGAGTATTTCACCCCGCCGCCGCAGACGATCAGCGGTTTACGGCTGGCTTTGATGGCCGCCACGGCGTCCGCCAGCTGCGCGGCGCTGGCCGGGCGGCGGTCGAGACGGTGCACGCGGCGCGCAAAGAAGGATTCCGGGTAATCCCAGGCTTCGCCCTGCACGTCCTGCGGCAGGCACAGCGTTACCGCGCCGGTTTCCGCAGGGTCGGTCAGGACGCGCATGGCGTTGATGCAGGCGCTCATCAGCTGTTCCGGGCGGGTAATGCGGTCCCAGTATTTGCTGACTGCGCGGAAAGCGTCATTGGTGCTGATGCTGAGATCGTAGCTCTGTTCAATCTGCTGGAGCACCGGATCCGGCTGGCGGGTGGCGAAGACATCGCCCGGCAGCAGCAGCAGTGGGATGCGGTTGGCGCTGGCGGTGCCGGCGGCGGTGATCATGTTGGCCGCTCCCGGACCGATGGAGGAGGTGCAGGCGATAATCTGCCGGCGCAGGGCCTGGCGGGCAAAACCGGTGGCCGCGTGGGCCATCCCCTGCTCGTTGCGCCCCTGATAGACGCGCATATCGCCGCTGTCCTGCTCCAGCGCCTGCCCCAGCCCCAGGACGTTGCCATGGCCGAAAATCGCGAAAATGCCTTTCACGAACTTCAGCTCTACGCCATCCACTTCCAGGTACTGGTTATCGAGGAACTTCACCAGCGCCTGCGCCGTTGTCAGTCTCAGTTTGCCCATGATGCACAATCCTTATTGTTCAGTATTTGTGTGTGGCGTCGCGCCGATGCCGCCGGGGCCGTCGTTCACGTCACTGGAATACCTGTGGATTATAGGCAAACATTTTTTTCATTAAATACAAATACAGAAGAAATATTTCATTTTGCGAGAAGGATCAAACTCTCTACCCATTTCATACGTTTCACTTACATTCCAGACACGTTTTCGGGCCCTTTTTTGCCGCACCAGACGGTAATATCCCCTTAAAAATCATAGGTAAATGGATGCCATTTGGCGTTTCATTTTCCCCCGGGTCGACAGAGGGGGCGATCCGCGCTCGCGCGAGGCTCAGTGCGGCAGAGTGGTAGATCCCTCACACTTTTGGTTTTTTAATTTCGAACGAGTTTGCAAATGAAATATTTATTTCTCAAACTAAGGGTAACCAATAACCCTCAGGCTGTTCACGGAGTCGACGTCGGGATCCCGACCCTTCCAGGCAGCAGACACCAAAAAGGAAATCCTAGCTATGAATGCAGCAGTAAAGCGGCTCGACGTCATCTGTATAGGTCGGGTGGCCGTCGACCTCTATGCCCAGCAGATTGGTTCGCGGCTAGAAGACGTTGCCAGTTTCGCGAAATATCTCGGCGGCTCCTCCGGCAACGTGGCCTTTGGCACCGCGATTCAGGGGCTGAAATCGGCCATGCTGGCGCGCGTTGGCGATGAACACAACGGCCGTTTCCTGCGCGAAACGCTCAACCGCGCCGGGGTGGATACCGAGTATCTGATTACCGACAAATCTCGCCTGACCGCGCTGGTGATGCTGGGGATTAAGGATCAGGAGACCTTCCCCCTGATTTTCTACCGCGATAACTGCGCCGATATGGCCTTAACGCCTGACGACATTAGCGAGGAGTATATTGCCTCCTCCCGGGCGCTGGCGGTGACTGGCACCCACCTGTCGCACGCCAACACCCGCGCCGCGGTGCTGAAGGCGCTGGAGTACGCCCGCCGTCACGGCCTGCGTACCGCGCTGGATATCGATTACCGTCCGGTGCTGTGGGGGCTCACCTCGCTCGGCGATGGCGAAACCCGTTTCATTGAGTCCGGGCCGGTCACCAGCCAGCTGCAGGAAGTGCTGCATCTGTTCGATTTGGTGGTGGGAACCGAAGAAGAGTTTCATATTGCCGGGGGCAGCACCGATACCCTGACCGCGCTGAAAAATGTGCGCAATGCCACCAAAGCCACTCTCGTCTGCAAGCGCGGGCCGATGGGCTGCGTGGTGCTGGAAGGCGACATCCCGGACAGCTGGGACCAGGTGCCGCTGCAGCAGGGCGTGCGCGTGGAGGTTCTCAACGTGCTGGGCGCCGGAGATGCCTTTATGTCGGGTCTGCTGCGCGGCTGGCTCAACGACGAAGGCTGGGAGCAGGCTTGCCGTTACGCCAACGCCTGCGGGGCGCTGGTGGTCTCCCGCCACGGCTGCGCGCCGGCGATGCCCACCAAAGTCGAACTCGATGACTACCTGCAGCGCGCCGAATCGGTGCCGCGCCCGGACGTCGACGAGCGCCTAAACCACCTGCACCGGGTCACCAGCCGCCGTCAGCAGTGGCCGGAGCTGTGCATTTTCGCCTTTGACCATCGTAAACAGCTGGCCGACCTGGCGCGGGAGACCGGGCGCGACGAAGCCTGCATTCCGCAGCTCAAGCTGCTGTTGTTGGCCGCGGCCGAAGCGGCGGCGCAGGAGGCAGGTCTCGATCAGCGCAGCGGCATTCTGGCCGACGGCACCTACGGCCAGCGTGCGCTCAACGCCATTACCGGCAAGGGCTGGTGGATCGGGCGCCCTATCGAACTGCCCAGCTCGCGACCGCTGCGTCTGGAGCATGGCAACATCGGCTCACAGCTGATCGACTGGCCGCTGGAGCATGTCGTCAAATGCCTGGTCTTCTATCACCCGGACGACCCGGCGGCGCTGCGTGCAGAGCAGGACGCCCTGCTGCTCGAGGTCTGGCAGGCCTGTAACAAGTCAGGCCATGAACTGCTGCTGGAGGTGATCCTGCCGGAAAATGGCCCGGACAAAGACGAGCGCCATTACCACACTATGCTGGAACACTTCTATCAGCTGGGGATCAAACCGGACTGGTGGAAGCTGCCGCCGCTCTCCAGCGCCAGCTGGCAGCAGATCACCGCCCTTATCGAGCGCGAAGATCCATGGAGCCGCGGGATCCTGATCCTCGGTCTCGACGCGCCTTCCGACAAACTGCGCGCCGGTTTTGCCGAGGCGGCCGCACACCCGATGATCAAAGGTTTCGCCGTCGGGCGCACCATCTTTGGCCAGCCGTCGCGACGCTGGATGCAGGGTGAGCTCAGCGATGAGGCCCTGATAGAGGAAGTGAAACGCAACTACCTGACGCTTATTGGCTACTGGCGCGAAGCCCGCCGCTGATCCCCAACGCCCGTCTCCGTCACCTTGCGGAGCGGGCGTTTTTCTGTTTCTTCGTGAAATGAATCGCGTATTTCGTCGCAATAAATGAAAAATTCGCTTCATTTGGTACACTGGAAGCCATATTCCTTCCATTTTCTCAGAGCGCACTCTATGGCCAATAACCCAACACAGCTGACCATCCTGCAGGATGAAATCAGGCGTCGCTACGATACGTTAAGCAAACGTCTGAAACAGGTCGCCCGCTATATCCTTGATAACAGCAATAGCGTGGCTTTCGATACCGTGGCCTCCAT
This sequence comes from Klebsiella sp. 64, assembly GCF_018223915.1. Taxonomy (NCBI): domain Bacteria; kingdom Pseudomonadati; phylum Pseudomonadota; class Gammaproteobacteria; order Enterobacterales; family Enterobacteriaceae; genus Klebsiella; species Klebsiella sp. 64. Next base: position 139,448 of record NZ_JAGRQZ010000040.1, on the reverse strand, counting down.
TGCGCAACAGGCGGATGTTCCCCCTTCCACGTTGATTCGTTTTGCCAACGCCTTCGGCTTCAGCGGCTTTAACGAAATGAAACAGATGTTCAAGCAACATTTGATGGAAGAGACCGCCAACTATACCGAGCGCGCCCGTCTGTTCCGCCAGACCACCAGCGATGAGTCCAGCCCGCCGGAAACGCCGACGGAAATCCTCAATATGTTCACGATGGTGAACAACCAGGCGTTGCAGCAGCTGGCGATGCAGACCTCCAGCGATGATCTGGAGCGCGCGGTGGCCCTGCTGGGCGAGGCGGAAAATATCTACGTCATTGGTCTGCGCCGGTCGTTCAGCGTCGCCTCCTATCTGACCTATGCGCTGCGTCACCTCGATCGTAAAGCCTTTCTGATCGACGGCCTCGGCGGCATGTTCACCGAGCAGCTGAGTCTGGTCGGTCCGAAAGACGTGGTGGTGGCGGTGAGCTTCTCGCCGTACGCCCGGGAAGTGGTCGAGCTGGTGGAGCTGGGCGCGCAGCGCAAAGCGCGGCAGATCGCCATTACCGACAGCCAGGTCAGCCCGCTGGCGGCCTTCAGCGATGTCTGCTTTGTGGTGCGTGAAGCGCAGGTGGATGGCTTCCGCTCGCAGGTTGCTTCGCTGTGCCTGGCCCAGACGCTGGCGGTTTCGCTGGCGCTGAACAGCAGCCAGGAGTCCGAGGCCAAGCAGAAGGCGTGAGATAGGCTGCCTGGCGTTTGTTACTCGGCGGCGCTGCGCTTGCCGGGCCTGGGGTATATGGGCCTGCGGGGTGCCGGAGATAATGTTATTGATATGCAACTCTATTAATCCGGGAAAAGCGTTTGTCGCATGTGATTTCAGCGCACATTGCGCTCCCGGTTAAGCTTCTGCGTTATGCCTGGCATGGCGCAGGGAGCGCACAGGGGGCGGCCAGTCGCCGCCGCCCCCTGTACCCCCGGGCTCCGGCCAGCAAAATCGCCGCTACGCGGTCCCTTCGACTTATCCCTGCAGGCTTCGGGTCGGGCCGAGGCAGCATCCGTGCAAAACACGGCCCTCAGCCCGCATCCATGCGGGCTGCCCCGGCCTTCCGGGAACGTCTCAGCGATTTTGAGGCCGTCAGCACCGGCAGTTTCAGCAACAATGGTGAATAAATTAACGGCAGGTCGCACGAACCGTATGCCGGGCAAGGCGTGAGCCGCCGCCCGGCATAAAAGCAGCACCGTGCCTGTGGTCATCGCCCGGCGGCGCTGCGCTTGCCGGGCCTGGGGTATAGGGGCTTACGGGATCCTCCCGTAGGCCGGATAAGCGTAGCGCCATCCGGCACAAAGGCGGGTACAGTGCCGGAGGTTCCTCCCCGGCGGCGCTGCGCTTGCCGGGCCTGGGGTATAGGACCTTACGGGAGGATCCCGTAGGCCGGATAAGGCGAAGCCGCCATCCGGCACAAAGGCGGGTATGGCCCCGGGGATGTCCTCCCCGGCGGCGCTGCGCTTGCCGGGTCGGGAGTGGGATTCCGCGGAGCGTTTCGCGAAAAAACACCCGCCGCCCTCAAACAGGAAGGCCGGTTAGCATCGCTAACCGGCCTTCTTTATCCGCTTCTGCACCGCACGTCAGTCGTGGCGCGGGTACTCCGGCGTGTTGATCCAGGCGTGGTCATCTTCCCAGGTGAACAGCCATTTCCGATCCGGCCCGGCCATGACGTTCAGATAGTAGCTGTCGTAACCGGCAATCGCCGCCACCGGATGGTAACCGCGCGGCACCATCACCACATCGTGGTTGTAGGGCGCCATACAGGCGTCCAGGCTGCGGTCGTCGGTGTAGACCCGCTGGAAGGCAAAGCCCTGCGGCGGATCGAAGCGGTGATAGTAGGTTTCTTCCAGCTGCGTCTCTTTGCCCGGCTGGGCGGTATCATGCTTATGCGACGGCCACGAGCTGGTGGCCCCCTCGTCGGTGTAGACTTCCACTACCAGCAGGCAGTCCGCCTCGGCGCTGTCCGGCAGAATATTATGCACCCGGCGCTGATTGCGCCCTTTCCCACGGTGCTCTACGCCGACGTCTTCCGGCCGAATGAGGCGTGCCGGGAAGCTGCCTTTGCCCGGCGCGCTGCATACCGCCAGCTCCAGATCGGAATCGGCGGTCACCTCGACTTTATCCTGCGGCGGGACGTAGACCGACCACGGCGGGGTGCGTTCAAACGGCGACATCCGTTTACCGAGATTCGGGAAATCGGCATGTTGCGTTTTCACCGACGCCAGCCCGGCGACCAGCACCAGGCACAGCTCGCGATCGCCGCTCTCCAGCGTCACGGTCTGCCCTTTTTTCAACATCCAGACATCAAAGCCGATATAGCGCCAACCGGCGCTTTGCGGCGTAATATGCTGGATCTGTCCCTCTTTTCGCGATTTAGCCAGTAACGACATGGCGCTCTCCTTCGCCGATTAACCTAACGTCGGCATGCTGAATTCAGATACGGTCTGCTGCCCTGCCGGCCAGCGTACGGTGGCGGTCTTCATACGCGTGTAGAAGCGAACGCCGTCCGGCCCGTGGACGTTCAACGCGCCAAACACCGAGCGCTTCCAGCCGCCGAAGCTGTGGAACGCCATCGGCACCGGGACCGGCACGTTCACCCCGACCATCCCCGCCTGCACGTCGTGGACGAATTCACGCGCGGTGTGGCCGTTGCTGGTGAAAACGGCGCTGCCGTTGCCAAACTCATGGCTGTTGACCAGCTCAAGGGCGCTGTCATAGTCCGCCGCGCGCACAATACCCAGCACCGGGCCAAAGATCTCTTCGCGCCAGATGGTCATCTCCGGGGTGACGTGATCGAACAGGGTGCCGCCGACATAGTAGCCCGCGTCATAACCCGGCACGCGCAGTTTGCGGCCATCGACCACCAGTTTTGCCCCTTCGCTTTCGCCTTTATCAATATAGCCGAGCACTTTTTTCTGGTGGGTATCAGACACCACCGGTCCCATCTCGTTCTCTTCCTGGCCGCGCATGCAGCCCGGGCCTACTTTCAGCGCTTCCACCAGCGGCTTCAGGCGGGCGATCAGTTTGTCGGCGGTTTCATCTCCCACCGCCACCACCACCGGCAGCGCCATGCAGCGCTCGCCTGCGGAGCCAAAAGCGCCGCCCATAATGGCGTTAACGGTGGCGTCGAGATCGGCATCCGGCATCACAATCGCGTGGTTTTTGGCGGCGCCGAAGGCCTGCACTCGCTTGCCGTGGGCGCTGGCGGTCTTATAGATATACTCCGCCACGCCGGAGGAGCCGACGAAGCTCACCGCCGCAATACGCGGGTCAGTGTACAGCTGCTCGGCATCTTCATTGCTGCAGTGCACGACGTTAAACACGCCGTCCGGCAGACCAGCCTCTTTTAACAGCTCTGCCAGACGCACAGCGGCCGTCGGCGCCAGCGCGGGCGGCTTGAGGACGAAACTGTTGCCGCAGGCCAGCGCCAGCGGGAACATCCACATCGGCACCATCGCCGGGAAGTTAAACGGGGTGATCCCTGCCACCACGCCCAGGGGCTGCATCAGCGAGTAGCTGTCGACGCCGGTGCCGACGTCAGAGGAGTATTCGCCTTTAATCAGGTGCGGGATCCCGCAGGCGAATTCGACCACTTCCATACCGCGGGTCAGCTCGCCCAGCGCATCCGACCACACCTTACCGTGCTCGCTGACGATGATCCCCGCCAGCTCTTCCACGTGCTGCTCCAGCAACATTTTGAAGTTGAACAGCACGCGGGCGCGGCGCAGCGGCGTGGTACGGGACCAACTGTCAAACGCATCGCGAGCAACCTGAATCGCCTCGGAGACTTCCTGCGCGGTTGACACCGTGACTTCGCGCACCGCTTTGCCCGTCGCCGGGTCGTACACCGGCATCGTTTCGTTGCTGCTGCTAATAACGGTTTTCCCGCCAATAAAGTTTCCTGTGATCGTCATGTTCTCGCCTCATAGTGAAGGGGGCCAGCGCACACCGGCCCGTCGCTGATTCTGCTGTGCTATAACCGTAGTAAAATGAAATTTATATTTCAACATTGTTGTGAAATGAAATTTCATTTTGGTGATAACAGTCGCATTTTGCGCTAACCGGTCGCCTGTGCGCTTCCCGCATCGCGCCTCGTTGCCCTCGACGCCAGGCTTCCCGCCGCTGTCGCGCCAGTAGTCGGTGCCGGTGATATTTTGCGAGACAGCTCAAACATTCATCATTTCCATTCTTGCTAATTTTGGAATAAACGTTTTGACTGTTAGCCAATTGAACGAACCTAACCCCTCTTCCGTCAGGAGTGTCCTATGGCCATCGCAATGCAACGTTTTTGTATTAACCGCAAAATCGCGCCAGCGCTCAGCATTGAAGCGTTTTTCCGTCTGGTGAACCGTCTGGGCCTGAATAAGGTCGAGCTGCGCAACGATTTACCCAGCGGAAAAGTGACCGACGATCTGAGCCATCAGCAGGTGCGCGAGCTGGCGGCGCGCTACCACATCGAGATCCTGACGATTAACGCGGTCTACCCCTTTAACCGTCGTAGCGAAGAGGTGCGGCAGTTGACCGAATCGCTGCTGAAAGAGGCCCAGGCCATCGGCGCCAAATCGCTGGTGCTCTGTCCGCTCAACGACGGCAGCGAGGTGCCGGCCAGCGAAACCCTGGGCGCCCTGCGCGACCTGGCGCCGCTGTTCGCCTTCTATGGCATCCACGGCCTGGTGGAGCCGCTGGGCTTCCCGCAAAGCTCGCTGCGTTCTGCGCACCAGGCGCAGACGCTGATCCACGACGCCCGCGTGCCGTTTAAGCTGCTGATCGATACCTTCCATCACCATCTTTACCCGCAGGCGGCGGACGAGTTCAGCCAGGTAGAGGTGGCGGATATCGGGCTGGTGCACCTTTCAGGAGTGGACGATAGCCGTCCGCGCGAGCAGCTCACCGATGCCGAGCGCATCATGCTAACCCCGCAGGATCGTCTCGGCACCTGCGAGCAGGTTAAAGCGCTGGAAGCCCGCGGCTATCAGGGGGTGTACGCTTTTGAGCCCTTCGCCCCCGAGCTGGCGCAATGGAGCGAAGCGGATATCGAGCGCGAAATTGAGCAGAGCATCGCGCTCATCCAGCGCCACTGCGCCTGAGACCCTCACGGTACAGCGTGCGCGGCGCGTGACGATTTTCCCAACGCCGGACGACGAGGTTGCCTATAATCGTCGCAGGATAAATGGAGGAATCGACCATGAGCTCACCCCTGTTGATTGCGCGCACGCTGGATAACGCGCTCTATTTACTGCCCGCGATGGCCAACCGCCATGGGCTTATCACCGGTGCGACCGGCACCGGTAAAACCGTCACCCTGCAGAAGCTGGCTGAGTCGTTCTCGGAGATTGGCGTGCCGGTATTTATGGCCGACGTCAAGGGCGACCTGACCGGCATTGCCGCCGCGGGGCAGAGCTCAGAGAAACTGCAGGCGCGGCTGGAGAAGATCGGCGTCAGCGACTGGGAGCCGCACGCCAACCCGGTGGTGCTCTGGGATATCTTTGGCGAGAAGGGCCACCCGGTGCGGGCGACGGTCTCCGATCTCGGCCCCCTGCTGCTGGCGCGCCTGCTCAATCTCAACGAAGTGCAGAGCGGCGTACTGAACATTATTTTCCGCATCGCGGACGACCGCGGCCTGCTGCTGCTCGACTTCAAAGACCTCCGCGCCATCACCCAGTTTATCGGCGATAACGCCAAGTCTTTCCAGAACCAGTACGGCAATATTAACAGCGCCTCGATCGGCGCCATCCAGCGCGGGCTGTTGACCCTGGAGCAACAGGGCGCCGAGCACTTCTTCGGCGAGCCGATGTTGGATATTGCCGACTGGATGCGCGTCGATGCCAGCGGTAAAGGGGTGATCAATATCCTTAGCGCCGAAAAGCTCTACCAGATGCCGAAGCTGTACGCCGCCAGCCTGCTGTGGATGCTCTCCGAGCTCTACGAGCGCCTGCCGGAAGCCGGCGACCTCGATAAACCGAAGCTGGTGTTCTTCTTCGATGAGGCGCATCTGCTGTTCAACGACGCGCCGCAGGTGCTGCTGGATAAAATTGAACAGGTGATCCGCCTTATCCGCTCCAAGGGCGTCGGCGTCTACTTTGTCTCGCAGAACCCGGCGGATATTCCCGACGCCGTGCTCGGCCAACTGGGCAACCGCGTGCAGCATGCCCTGCGCGCCTTTACGCCGAAGGATCAGAAGGCGGTGAAAACCGCCGCCCAGACCATGCGCGCCAACCCGGCCTTCAGTACCGAGCAGGCGATCCAGGAGCTGGGCACCGGCGAGGCGCTGATCTCCTTCCTCAATGAGAAAGGCAGCCCGTCGGTGGTCGAGCGGGCGATGGTTATCGCCCCCTGCTCGCGAATGGGGCCGGTTAGCGATGACGAGCGCAATAGTCTGCTGAACCACTCGCCGCTGTACGGTAAGTATGAGGAGGAGGTGGACCGCGAGTCGGCTTTCGAAATGCTGCAGCAAGGGGTGCAGGTCGCCACCGGGCAGCAGTCGGCTCCGCCGGCGAAGGGCCAGCAGAGCGGCGATGACGATGGGCTACTTGGCGGCCTGAAAGATATCCTGTTCGGCAGCACCGGCCCGCGCGGCGGTAAACGCGACGGTATCGTGCAGACCGCAGCGAAAAGTGCGGTTCGCCAGGTCACCAATCAGATCGTCCGCGGCATGCTGGGCAGCCTGCTGGGCGGACGCAAGCGCTAAAAAAAAGCCCCCTCATCGCTGAGGGGGCTTACGTTTCAGGCTTACCCGCTAGGCCTTGCGCATCATCAGCCAGAGGCTTATCAGGAAGAAGCTGGCGCTCGGCAACAGCGCGCCGATGATCGGCGGTATGCCGTAGACCAGGGTCAGCGGGCCGAAAATCTGGTCGAGGACATAGAAGATAAAGCCGAAGCTAATCCCCGTCACCACCCGCACGCCCATCGGCACGCTACGCAGCGGGCCAAAGATAAACGACAGCGCCATCAGCATCATCACCGCCACCGACAGCGGCTGGAAGATTTTGCTCCACATATTGAGCTGGTAGCGTCCCGGATCCTGGCCGCTGGACTTGAGGTATTTCACATAGTTGTGCAGCCCGCTGATCGACAGCGCATCCGGATCCAGGGCAACCACGCCCAGTTTGTCCGGCGTCAGGTTGGTTTTCCAGGTGCCGCTCACCATCTGCGACCCGGTCACCTGCTTTGGATCGGTCAGGTCGGATTCATCCACCTGCGACAGACGCCACACTTTATTTTCGCTATCGAATTTTGCCGAAGCGGCATAGCGCACCGACTGTAAACGACGCTCCGGGTTGAAGGCATAGATGCTGACGCCCCCCAGCTCATCGTTGCCTTTTACGCGTTCGATATAGACAAAGTTGTGGCCATCTTTCGCCCACAGCCCCTGCTGGGTTGAGAGCAGCGAGCCGCCGTACATCTGCTGGGCACGGTAGTTGCGCGCCATCTGTTCGCCCTGCGGCGCCACCCACTCGCCGATGGCCATGGTCAGCAGCACCAGCGGGATCGCGGTTTTCATTACCGCCAGCGCTACCTGCAGCCGGGTGAAACCGGATGCCTGCATCACCACCAGTTCGCTGCGCTGGGCCAGCATCCCCAGCCCCAGCAGCGCGCCAAGCAGCGCCGCCATTGGGAAGAAGATCTGGATGTCCTTCGGCACGCTGAGGATGGTGTAGAGACCAGCGCCCAGCGCATCGTAGCTGCCCTGCCCGGACTTTTTCAGCTGATCAACAAACTTGATAATGCCGGAGAGCGACACCAGCATGAACAGGGTCATCATGATGGTGTTGAAAATCGTCTTACCGATATAACGGTCAAGTACGCCAAACGCCTGCATCAGGCCGCTCCTTTATTAAAACGGGCGCGGAAGCGGCGCATCGGCACCGTGTCCCACAGGTTTAACAGCACCGCCAGCGCAAAATAGAGCAGGTTAATCGCCCACATCCAGATAGCCGGGTCCATTTTGCCTTTGCCGCCGTTCGACTTAATCGACGTTTGCAGCAGGAAGAACACCAGGTAAAGCAGCATCGCCGGCAGCATCGACAGCACGCGGCCCTGACGCGGGTTCACCACGCTGAGCGGCACCACCATCAGCGCCATAATGAAGACGGTCGCCACCAGCGTGAAGCGCCAGTGCAGTTCGGCGCGCGCGCGGTCGGTGTGGGTTTTCCACAAGGTGCGCATATCCATCTGTTCGGTGTCGTCCGGATCGGCGCTCACCGCCTGGTGGCCGATAATAGCCTGATAGTTATTGAAGTCGGTAATGCGGAAGTCGCGCAGCATCGCGGTGCCTTCAAAGCGGGTGCCCTTGTTGAGGGTCACCACCTGCGAGCCGTCTTTCTGCTGCGACAGCTCGCCGGAATCCGCCACCACCACCGAGGGGCGCGCATTGCCTTTCGGACGCAGCTGGGCAAGGAAGACGTCATGGAAGCGGTTGCCGTTGACGCTTTCAATAAACATCACCGCGTTACCATCGCTGGCCTGCTGGAACTGGCCCTGGGCCAGCGCCGCCATACCGGGGTTAGCTTTAGCTTCGGCCAGCACCTCGTCCTGATGGCGCGACGACCACGGCCCCGCCCACATAACGTTCACCGCCGCCACCGCGCCGGTGAACAGCGCGAGGATCATCGCCGCCTTGATCAGCACGGCTTTGCTCAGGCCGCAGGCGTGCATCACCGTAATTTCACTTTCGGTGTACAGCTTGCCGAGGGTCATCAGCAGGCCAAGGAACAGACTTAACGGCAGGATAAGCTGCGCCATCTCCGGGATGCCGAGCCCCAACAGCGAGAGCACCAGATTGGTTGGGATATCGCCATCCACCGCGGCGCCGAGGATCCTGACTAATTTCTGACAAAAGAAAATCAGTAACAGGATGAATAGGATCGCCAACTGGCTTTTCAGCGTCTCACGAACCAGATATCTTATGATTATCACTATAAATACGCCCGTAAAAACCCGTTTTAGTGCAGGAAAATTGCTTGTTTCATGGCTTAAACGTCATTTATTCTCTTTGGTCGTCGAAAACGTCGCTAAGATTAAATGACTCATCGGTTCTGCATGTCAGGATCTTTTCTGACGAACCCAGGCCTTAATAACGTTAAGATTAACACGAAGTCACCGCAACAGCGGATATGAGTTACGAAAGCTTGCAATTATATACTCAATGGATTTCGAGTTGTAAGAAGGCAGCAGGGCTGTGGCCCCTGGCGCGCACAATGTGCCACGTCAGGGTAAGCAGGCGCAGCCGGCGCATCTGCAACTTGAAAGGCGACGAGTATAGCCGTAGCCACCACTGTTGTCTTTAAGATTCAGGAGCATAGTGCATGGAGTTCAGTGTAAAAAGCGGTAGCCCGGAGAAGCAGCGGAGCGCCTGTATCGTGGTCGGCGTCTTTGAACCACGTCGCCTCTCCCCCATCGCCGAACAACTCGATAAAATCAGCGACGGCTACATCAGCGCCCTGCTGCGTCGCGGCGAGCTGGAAGGCAAACCTGGCCAGACGTTATTGCTGCACCATGTGCCAAACATTCTGTCTGAGCGCATTCTGCTGATTGGCTGCGGCAAAGAGCGCGAGCTGGATGAGCGTCAGTATAAGCAGGTCATCCAGAAAACCATCAATACCCTGAATGATACCGGCTCAATGGAAGCCGTCTGCTTCCTGACCGAGCTGCACGTCAAAGGCCGTAACAACTACTGGAAAGTTCGCCAGGCGGTTGAAACCGCCAAAGAGACGCTGTACAGCTTCGACCAGCTGAAGACCAACAAAAGCGAGCCGCGTCGCCCGCTGCGTAAAATGGTCTTTAACGTGCCGACCCGTCGCGAGCTGACCAGCGGCGAACGCGCCATTCAGCACGGACTGGCGATTGCCGCCGGCATCAAAGCGGCGAAAGATCTTGGCAATATGCCGCCGAACATCTGTAACGCCGCCTATCTGGCTTCCCAGGCGCGTCAGCTGGCCGATACCTACAGCAAAAACGTCATCACCCGGGTGATCGGCGAACAGCAGATGCGCGAGCTGGGGATGAACGCCTACCTCGCCGTCGGCAATGGGTCGCAGAACGAGTCGCTGATGTCGGTCATCGAATATAAAGGCAACCCGGCTGAGGACGCGCGCCCTATCGTGCTGGTCGGTAAAGGCCTGACCTTCGACTCCGGCGGTATCTCCATCAAGCCTGCCGAAGGCATGGACGAGATGAAGTACGACATGTGCGGCGCGGCGGCGGTGTACGGCGTGATGCGGATGGTTGCCGAACTGCAGCTGCCGCTGAACGTCATCGGCGTGCTGGCGGGCTGTGAAAACATGCCTGGCGGCCGCGCCTATCGTCCGGGTGACGTCCTGACCACTATGTCCGGCCAGACGGTGGAAGTGCTGAACACCGATGCCGAAGGCCGCCTGGTGCTGTGCGACGTCCTGACCTACGTTGAGCGCTTCGAGCCGGAAGCGGTTATCGACGTGGCGACGCTGACCGGGGCCTGCGTGATTGCCCTCGGCCATCACATCACCGGCCTGATGTCGAACCATAACCCGCTGGCCCATGAGCTAATCGGCGCCTCCGAACTGGCGGGCGACCGCGCATGGCGTTTGCCGCTGGCCGACGAGTTCCAGGATCAGCTGGAGTCCAATTTTGCCGATATGGCGAACATTGGCGGCCGTCCTGGCGGCGCGATCACCGCCGGCTGTTTCCTGTCGCGCTTCACCCGCAAGTACAACTGGGCGCACCTCGACATCGCCGGTACCGCCTGGCGTTCCGGTAAGGCCAAAGGCGCGACCGGTCGTCCGGTGGCGCTGCTGTCGCAGTTCCTGCTCAATCGTGCGGGTTTTAACGGCGAAGAGTGATGTGATATGCCGGGTGGCGGCGATGCCATACCCGGCCTACAAACGGCAGCACACTGTAGGCCGGGTAAGCGTAGCGCCGCCCGGCTTTGCATTTAAATCCACAACAAGAAGCCCCATATATGAAAAACGCAACGTTCTATCTTCTGGACAATGACGCCACCGTCGACGGCCTGAGCGCCGTCGAGCAGCTGGTGTGTGACATTGCCGCAGAACGTTGGCGCAACGGCAAGCGCGTCCTGATCGCCTGCGAAGATGAACAGCAGGCGATTCGCCTCGACGAGGCGCTGTGGTCGCGGCCGCCGGAAAGCTTTGTGCCGCATAATCTGGCGGGCGAAGGCCCGAGAGGCGGCGCGCCGGTAGAGATTGCCTGGCCGCAAAAGCGCAACAGCAGCCCGCGGGATATTCTTATCAGCCTGCGGCTAAACTTTGCAGATTTTGCCACCGCTTTCGCAGAAGTGATAGACTTTGTCCCTTACGAAGACAATCTGAAACAACTGGCGCGCGAACGCTATAAGGCGTACCGCATGGCTGGTTTCAACCTGAACACGGCAACCTGGAAATAATGGAAAAGACATACAACCCACAAGATATCGAACAGCCGCTTTACGAGCACTGGGAAAAGCAGGGCTATTTCAAACCGAATGGTGATGAAAGCCAGGAGAGCTTCTGCATCATGATCCCGCCGCCGAACGTCACCGGCAGTTTGCATATGGGTCATGCCTTCCAGCAAACCATCATGGATACCATGATTCGCTACCAGCGCATGCAGGGCAAAAACACCCTGTGGCAGGCCGGTACCGACCACGCAGGTATCGCTACCCAGATGGTGGTTGAGCGTAAGATTGCCGCTGAAGAAGGGAAAACCCGCCACGACTACGGCCGCGACGCCTTTATCGACAAAATCTGGCAGTGGAAAGCGGAATCCGGCGGCACCATTACCCGTCAGATGCGCCGTCTCGGCAACTCCGTGGACTGGGAGCGCGAGCGCTTCACCATGGACGAGGGGCTTTCCAATGCCGTGAAAGAAGTCTTTGTTCGCCTGTACAAAGAAGACCTGATCTACCGCGGCAAACGCCTGGTTAACTGGGACCCGAAACTGCGCACCGCCATTTCCGACCTCGAAGTGGAAAACCGCGAATCGAAAGGTTCCATGTGGCACATCCGCTACCCGCTGGCCGATGGCGCGAAAACCGCTGACGGTAAAGATTACCTGGTGGTCGCCACCACCCGTCCGGAAACCCTGCTGGGCGATACCGGCGTGGCCGTTAACCCGGAAGATCCGCGCTACAAAGATCTGATTGGCAAATTCGTGGTGCTGCCGCTGGTTAACCGCCGCATCCCGATCGTGGGCGACGAACACGCCGACATGGAAAAAGGCACCGGCTGCGTGAAGATCACCCCGGCGCACGACTTTAACGACTACGAAGTGGGTCGTCGTCACCAGCTGCCGATGATCAACATCCTTACCTTTGACGGCGACATCCGCGAAAGCGCGGAAGTCTACGACACCAAAGGCAATGAATCCGACGTCTACTCCAGCGAGATCCCGGCGGAGTTCCAGAAACTGGAACGCTTCGCGGCGCGTAAAGCCGTTGTTGCGGCAGTTGACGCCCTCGGCCTGCTGGAAGAGATCAAACCGCACGACCTGACCGTCCCTTACGGCGATCGCGGCGGCGTGGTGATCGAGCCGATGCTGACCGACCAGTGGTACGTGCGCGCGGACGTGTTGGCCAAGCCAGCAGTCGAAGCCGTTGAAAACGGCGACATTCAGTTCGTGCCGAAGCAGTACGAAAACATGTACTTCTCCTGGATGCGCGATATTCAGGACTGGTGTATCTCCCGTCAGCTGTGGTGGGGTCACCGCATCCCGGCATGGTATGACAACGACGGCAACGTCTACGTAGGCCGTAGCGAAGACGAAGTGCGTCAGGAAAACAACCTGAGCGCCGACGTTGCCCTGCGTCAGGATGAAGACGTTCTCGATACCTGGTTCTCCTCCGCGCTGTGGACCTTCTCCACCCTCGGCTGGCCGGAAAACACCGACGCCCTGCGTCAGTTCCACCCGACCAGCGTGATGGTGTCCGGCTTCGACATTATCTTCTTCTGGATCGCCCGCATGATCATGATGACCATGCACTTCATCAAAGATGAAAACGGTAAACCGCAGGTTCCGTTTAAGACCGTCTACATGACCGGTCTGATCCGCGATGACGAAGGCCAGAAGATGTCCAAATCCAAGGGTAACGTTATCGACCCGCTGGATATGGTTGACGGCATCACCCTGCCGGAGCTGCTGGAGAAACGTACCGGCAACATGATGCAGCCGCAGCTGGCGGAGAAAATTCGTAAGCGCACCGAGAAACAGTTCCCGAACGGCATCGAGCCGCACGGCACCGACGCCCTGCGCTTTACCCTGGCGGCGCTGGCCTCTACCGGCCGCGACATCAACTGGGATATGAAGCGTCTGGAAGGTTACCGTAACTTCTGTAACAAGCTGTGGAACGCCAGCCGCTTTGTGCTGATGAACACCGAAGATCAGGATTGCGGCTTCAACGGCGGCGAGATGGTGCTCTCCCTGGCCGACCGCTGGATCCTTGCGGAATTCAACCACACCGTCAAAGCGTATCGCGAAGCGCTGGATAACTTCCGCTTCGATATCGCCGCCGGCATCCTGTATGAGTTCACCTGGAACCAGTTCTGCGACTGGTACCTGGAGCTGACCAAGCCGGTCATGAACGGCGGCAGCGAAGCGGAACTGCGCGGGACTCGCCATACGCTGGTGACCGTGCTGGAAGGTCTGCTGCGCCTGGCGCACCCGATTATTCCTTTCATCACCGAGACCATCTGGCAGCGCGTGAAGGTCATTTGCGGTATTAACGCTGACACCATCATGCTGCAGCCGTTCCCGCAGTATGAGGCTTCTCAGGTTGATGAAGCGGCGCTGGCGGATACCGAATGGCTGAAGCAGGCGATCGTTGCCGTACGTAACATCCGGGCGGAAATGAACATTGCTCCGGGCAAGCCGCTGGAACTGCTGCTGCGCGGCTGCAGCAAAGATGCCGAGCGCCGTGTTAACGACAACCGTAGCTTCCTGCTGAACCTGGCGCGTCTGGAAAGCATCACCGTGCTGCCTGCCGATGATAAAGGTCCGGTTTCCGTGACTAAGATTATCGACGGCGCCGAGCTGCTGATCCCGATGGCGGGCCTTATCGACAAAGAAGCCGAGCTGGCGCGTCTGGCGAAAGAAGTGGCGAAAGTCGAAGCGGAAATCGGCCGTATCGAAAGCAAGCTGTCCAATGAAGGTTTTGTGGCCCGCGCGCCGGAAGCGGTTATCGCCAAAGAGCGTGAGAAGCTGGAAGGCTACGCGGAAGCGAAAGCGAAGCTGATTGAACAGCAGGCGGTGATCGCCGCGCTGTGATCCTCCCGCCCCTTGCCACCCGGCAAGGGGCGTTTTTTATGAAACATCCTCGCTTGCGCTTTCCCCTGTCGCGATGTTATTAACATCATCATTCGTCTTTTTTGGGTAATGAGTCATTGTATGAATACGAGCGTCCCCGCGGCGACGTTGCTGCGTCGCATTACGGCGGCAGACAATGCCGCCATCGCCAGGGTCATCCGCCAGGTCTCGGCTGAATATGGCCTGACCGCCGATAAAGGCTATACGGTCGCCGACCCGAATCTCGATGAGCTGTATGAGCTGTATAGCCAGCCGGGCTCCGCCTACTGGGTGGTGGAGCAAGAGGGGGAAGTGGTTGGCGGCGGCGGCGTCGCGCCGCTCGCCTGCAGCGAGCCGGATATTTGCGAGCTGCAGAAAATGTATTTTATGACCAGCGCCCGCGGCCAGGGGCTGGCGAAGAAGCTGGCGCTGCTGGCGCTGGACTACGCCCGCGAACAAGGATTTAAGCGCTGCTATCTGGAAACCACCGCCTTCCTGACGGAGGCGATCGGCTTATATGAACATCTCGGCTTCGAGCACATTGACGGACCGCTGGGCTGCACCGGCCACGTGGACTGCGAAGTACGGATGCTGAAAACGCTGTAGCGCCTCGATATCGCAGGCGTCCCCGGTAGCGCTACGCTTACCGGGGCTACAGTTCGGTAGCCCGGTTAAGCGTAGCGCGAGCCGGGTATGTCCCGAATGGCACCTTACCCGTGCTCGCGGTGCCGTTTTTTTGTCGGGTGGCGGCTAACCTTACCCGACCTACGGCCCGTACCATTGCGAGCTGAAGCTCTCAACGCTATCTCTCCCCATGGCTACTGAAACTGCCGGTGTTAGTGACTACCGGGCCCGAATATCGTGGGTTACGCCGCTACCGGCACACCGCTGTGAAAGCGGAACTCGGCCTCCGGACGGAGGATCAACGCCGCTTCCGCCTCGCCGAGCTGGCGCACCCGCTCGCTGATATCTTCTCCGGCAATCTTCTGCGCCAGATCCAGATAGTCCTGATAGTGACGCGCCTCGGAGCGCAGCAGCGACAGGTAGAACTTCTGCAGATCGTCGTCCAGCCACGGCGCCAGGGCGGCAAAGCGTTCGCAGGAGCGGGCCTCGATATAGGCGCCGCAGATCAGCTTATCGATCAGCATCACCGGCTCATGCGAGCGCACTTCGCGCCGCAGGCCGCGGGCATAGTTGCTGGCGGTGATTTTGACGTAGGGGATATCGCGCGCCAGCATCATCTCCCGCACCTGCCAGAAGTGATGCAGTTCCTCTTTAATCAATAAAATCATGCTGTCCAGCAGCTGGCGGCCCCACGGGTCGTCGGTCTGCGGCATGGCGCTTTTGTTGATCCGTTTATGCAGGGCGACAAAATCCGGCTCCGGCCCCCGGCGGTAGGTGAAGTCTTCGTACGGCTTCAGGCAGGCCAACAGTTCGTCGGCGTCAGCTTTATCCGCGACGTAGCGACGCACCAGCAGCATGGCGTTCTGCGCCGCTTTCAGCTCGCACACCATATGGTCGGTCAGTAGCAGCGGCAGGTTTTCCGGCTTGCGGGCTTCGTCAATCCACGCCTGCGGCGTCGGGCAGTGCAGGAAGTTGATAATCGGGGAAAGAATCTGCGGGTAATCCATGAAAGTTCCTTGCTATACGGCGGCAGGCGCCGCCGTATCCATCTACGACATTTGCGACTTAGTGGCGAACACCATCGTCGTCTTCATCGACATACTCTTCGTCATCGTCGTCGCCGTCTTCACCGTTCGGGTCCTCATAATAGGTGCCCCAACCGTCATACTCGACGTCATATTTTTCTGCCAGCGTCATCAGCTGTTCAACCTGGGCATCGATCAGGTCTGCGTTCAGCGCGCATTCGCTCAGAATATCGCAGCAGATGACCATGTCACCCTCTTCCACTTCCAGCTCTTCGGGCTCGGTCACTTCGTAGCCCAGCTTGAACGCTTCAACCGCCACTTTCTCCAGGGTTTCGAAATCGTCTGCAGAGAGGTGATGCTCAATCGTGTACAGTGCGTCCGGATCGCTGCCATCTTCCAGCAGCTCTTCGATAATCAGACGCGTCTCTTCACGCTGTTCTTCCAGGTGTTCCGGGTTTGCCATGGCTCGTTCCTCATAATGTGCGGCAGTTATCCCTATTGTCACATACCGCCGTCATTGCCTCCACTTCTCAGTGAAAGATTTCGATCACAGACTTGCAAATGAATATTCATACATATAAATTGAATTTTAATTCAATTAGTGGCCTATGCCAGGTGAGGGAACCATGTCTGCGTTTTACCAGAAGCATTTTTTAAAGTTACTCGATTTTACGCCTGCAGAAATCACCGCCCTGCTCGAGCTGGCGGCAAAGCTGAAAGCCGATAAGAAAAACGGTATCGAAGTCCAGAAACTGGCAGGAAAAAACATCGCGCTCATCTTCGAAAAAGACTCAACCCGTACACGATGCTCTTTCGAAGTTGCCGCATACGATCAAGGCGCCCGCGTGACCTATCTGGGGCCCAGCGGCAGCCAGATTGGCCATAAAGAGTCGATCAAGGACACCGCCCGCGTGCTCGGACGGATGTACGACGGCATTCAGTACCGCGGCCACGGCCAGGAAGTGGTAGAGACCCTGGCGCAATACGCCGGCGTGCCGGTGTGGAACGGTCTCACCAACGAGTTCCACCCCACCCAGCTGCTGGCGGACCTGCTGACCATGAAAGAGCATCTGCCGGGCAAAGCCTTTAACCAGATGACGCTGGTCTACGCCGGCGACGCGCGCAACAACATGGGCAATTCGATGCTGGAAGCCGCCGCGTTGACCGGTCTGGATCTGCGCCTGGTGGCGCCATCGGCCTGCTGGCCGGAGGCCGCGCTGGTGGAGACCTGCACCGCGCTGGCCAAACAGCAGGGCGGCAACATCACCCTGACGGAAGATATCGCCGCAGGGGTGAAAGGCGCCGATTTTATCTATACCGACGTCTGGGTCTCGATGGGCGAGGCGAAGGAAAAATGGGCCGAACGTATCGCCCTGCTGCGCGACTATCAGGTTAACAGCGCGATGCTGGCGCTGACCGGCAACCCGCAGGTCAAGTTCCTCCACTGCCTGCCGGCGTTCCACGACGACCAGACCACGCTGGGCAAACAGATGGCTGCCGATTACGGCCTGCACGGCGGCATGGAGGTGACTGACGAGGTGTTTGAGTCGGCGGCGAGCGTGGTCTTCGACCAGGCGGAAAACCGGATGCACACCATCAAAGCGGTGATGGTGGCGACGCTGAGCAAATAACCCCTCGCTCGCGGCTGTCTCCCGGATGGCACGGCGTTCATCCGGGATTCGGTTCGCCATTTTACGCCATCAGCATCTTCACCACCGCTTTGCGCACCTTCGCCGGGGCGCCAACGGCGCACAGCGGTTTATGCACTTCGCCGGGATAAAACACCACAAAGTCCCCTTCGTTAAGGATCACCGTTTTCTCCTGCTGGCCTTCGGCAAGAAAAGCGATGTCTTTCTCCGCCAGCCAGTCGGTCTGCGGCTCTCCTGGCGGCAAGGTGCTGAAGGTCATCCCCTCGCTGCCGCGGAGCACAATCTGGATATCGAGATAGCGAGCATGGTATTCCGCGCGGCGCGCGGCCTGCGGCTCGGTGGTGTCTTCAGAAATCAGATAAAACAGGTTGTCGCCGTCGATAGCGTGTTTACCCAGCGGCGTCGCCTCGCTGACCTGAGCGATAACGTGTTCGATAGCCTCGCGCAGCCCGGCAGGCAGCCATGGCTGCAGATGGTGGATATTGCCAATAATCATTGCTTACCTCAAATATAAAACAGCATTTCATTTTATCGTGTTATACCCCCATCGCGGCTGCCATACCAGTACAGTTTCACGCTTCTTTGCGCTGGCGCACTTTTCGACAGGCAAACGATTACCTGTTTGTGAATGAATCGCTTGATCGTCATAACGGTCTGCGTATAATGCCAGTCGTTTTGCCGGGAGGAAGCATGGCCAATTGCGTACGACATTCTGTCTTAGCGCGTCTCAATGCAGACGCTGGCCTGCCGTTTTTCTTTCCGTTGCTCATTGGATTCCCGAAGCCCCTTATTTAAGGGGCTTTTTTTTTGCCCAGGCGTCAGGAGATAAGCATGGCTAACCCGCTATATCAAAAACATATCATTTCCATAAACGATCTCAGCCGCGAAGACCTCGAACTGGTGCTGGCGACGGCGGCAAAGCTGAAAGCCAATCCACAACCCGAGCTGCTGAAGCATAAGGTTATCGCCAGCTGTTTCTTTGAAGCCTCGACCCGCACCCGCCTCTCTTTTGAAACCTCGATGCACCGCCTGGGCGCCAGCGTGGTCGGCTTTTCCGACAGCGCCAACACCTCACTGGGCAAAAAAGGGGAAACGCTGGCGGATACCATCTCCGTCATCAGCACCTACGTCGACGCCATCGTGATGCGTCATCCGCAGGAGGGCGCCGCGCGCCTGGCGACCGAATTCTCCGGCGGCGTGCCGGTACTGAACGCCGGCGACGGCGCTAACCAGCACCCGACCCAAACCCTGCTCGACCTGTTCACCATTCAGGAGACCCAGGGCCGCCTCGAAAACCTCAACGTGGCGATGGTCGGCGATCTGAAGTATGGCCGTACCGTCCACTCCCTGACCCAGGCGCTGGCCAAATTCAACGGCAACCGCTTCTACTTCATCGCCCCGGACGCGCTGGCCATGCCGCAGTACATCCTCGATATGCTCGATGAAAAAGGCATCGCCTGGAGCCTGCATAGCGCCATCGACGACGTGATGGCGGAAGTGGATATTCTGTACATGACCCGCGTGCAGAAAGAGCGTCTGGATCCGTCGGAATACGCCAACGTCAAAGCGCAGTTCGTCCTGCGCGCCGCCGACCTCGAAGGGGCGCGCGCCAATATGAAGGTGCTGCACCCGCTGCCGCGCATTGATGAAATCACCACCGATGTCGATAAAACACCGCACGCCTGGTACTTCCAGCAGGCCGGTAACGGCATCTTCGCCCGCCAGGCGTTACTGGCACTGGTACTGAATAGCGAGCTGGCACTGTAAGGGGGAATGAGAGATGACACACGACAATAAACTGCAGGTAGAAGCGATCAAACGCGGCACCGTGATTGACCATATCCCGGCGCAGGTCGGCTTTAAGCTGCTCACCCTGTTCAAACTGACCGAAACCGACCAGCGCATCACCATCGGCCTGAACCTGCCCTCCGGCGAGATGGGCCGCAAGGATTTGATTAAAATCGAGAACACCTTCCTGACCGACGAGCAGGTTAACCAGCTGTCGCTGTACGCCCCGCAGGCGACGGTAAACCGCATTGATGATTACGAAGTGGTGGGCAAATCCCGCCCGAGCCTGCCGGATCGTATCGACAGCGTGCTGGTCTGCCCGAACAGCAACTGTATCAGCCACGCCGAACCGGTTTCTTCCAGTTTTGCAGTGAAAAAACGCGCTGATGACATCGCACTCAAATGCAAATACTGCGAAAAAGAGTTTTCTCATTATGTGGTGCTGGCCAACTAAATGCGGTTGGTATTGGTGGTAGGCCTCCCTATAATGGCTACCACCCTACGCTTCGTCCTTCAGGCGGCGTCTGCGCCGGCGATACAGCGCTTACCGCCTGGCGGCAACCTGAATGATTTTGCGTAACATTACTCAGTTCATCTGGAGATAACATGAGCAAAACTATTGCGACGGAAAATGCACCAGCGGCGATTGGCCCCTACGTTCAGGGCGTTGACCTCGGCAGCATGATCATCACCTCTGGCCAGATCCCGGTCGACCCGAAAACCGGCAGCGTCCCGGAAGACGTGTCCGCGCAGGCGCGCCAGTCGCTGAACAACGTGAAAGCGATCGTTGAAGCCGCAGGCCTCACCGTCGGCGATATCGTCAAGACCACCGTATTCGTCAAAGACCTCAACGATTTCGCTACCGTTAACGCCACTTACGAAGCGTTCTTCACCGAGCATAACGCCACCTTCCCGGCGCGCTCCTGCGTTGAAGTCGCACGTCTGCCGAAAGACGTGAAGATCGAGATCGAAGCCATCGCCGTGCGTCGCTGATCGCTCTCGTCGGCATGAAAAAAGGCAGCCAGTGGCTGCCTTTTTTACGTGGTTCATCCGAAAACGCGTCCCTCACTGCCAGCCGTAGCGGCGGCTGTAGAAGCCCTTCACGGCCTGGGTCAGCACCATATAGCCCGCCAGGATCGCCACCAGCCATGGGAAGTAGCTCAGCGGCAGGGCCTGCAGCTGCAGGTAGCTAGCCAGCGGCGAGAACGGCAGCGCGATACCCACCGCCATCACCACCAGGGTCATGGCGAACAGCGGCCAGGCGGCCCGGCTCTGAACGAACGGAATGCGCCGGGTGCGGATCATGTGCACAATCAGCGTTTGCGACAGCAGCCCTTCGATAAACCAGCCGGACTGGAACAGGGTCTGCATCTCCACGGTATTGGCGTGGAACACCCACCACATCAGGCCGAAGGTGAGGATATCGAAAATCGAGCTGATCGGTCCAAAGAAGACCATAAAGCGCCCGAGATCGGCCGGGTTCCAGCGCTGCGGCTTGCGGATCTGCTCATCATCGACGTTATCAAACGGGATCGCCACCTGGGAGACATCGTACAGCAGGTTCTGAATCAACAGGTGCAGCGGCAGCATCGGCAGAAACGGCAGGAAGGCGCTGGCCACCAGCACGCTGAAAACGTTGCCGAAGTTGGAGCTGGCGGTCATTTTGATGTACTTGAGCATGTTGGCGAAGGTGCGGCGGCCTTCGATTACCCCCTCCTCCAGTACCATCAGGCTCTTCTCCAGCAGAATGATATCCGCCGCCTCGCGGGCGATATCCACCGCGCCGTCGACCGAGATGCCGATATCCGCCGCGCGCAGCGCCGGGGCGTCGTTGATGCCGTCGCCCATAAAGCCCACCACGTGACCTTCACGCTTGAGCAGCGTCACGATACGCTCTTTATGCAGCGGCGCCAGGCGGGCGAACAGCGTGGTGCGTTTGGCCAGCGCCGCCAGTTCGTCGTCGCTCATGGCTTCGATCTGGCTGCCAATCACCACTTCGCCAGCATCCAGTCCCACTTCATGGCACACCTTCGCCGCCACCAGCTCGCTGTCGCCGGTGAGGATCTTCACCGTGATGCCGCTGGCCTTCAGCGCCTTCAGCGCCGGGGCGGTGGTCTCTTTCGGCGGATCGAGGAAGGCGATGTAGCCTTCAAGGATCAGGTCCGACTCATCGGCGCGCTGGTAGTCGCCTTCGCGGGCCGGCAGGTATTTAGTCGCCACCGCCACCACCCGTAGCCCCTGCCGGTTGAGGGTATCGGTCACCCGGCGAATACGGCGCAGCATGGTGTCGTCCAGCGGTACGATATCGCCGTTGTAGCGCACCTGGGTCGAGACGTTGAGGATCTCCTGCAGCGCCCCTTTACAGATCAGCTGATGCGCGGCGTCATCCTCCTTCACCACCACCGACATGCGGCGGCGTTCGAAGTCGAAGGGGATCTCATCTACCTTCTGCCAGCGTTCCGCCAGCCCGCGGGCGGCATCCAGCTCAACGCCCTCCAGCACCGCGGTGTCGAGCAGGTTTTTCAGGCCGGTCTGGTAGTGGCTGTTGAGCCAGGCGGCATGCAGTACCCGCTCGCAGACCTTGCCGGAGACGTCGGTATGGTTCTCCAGCACAATCTTATCCTGGGTCAGGGTGCCGGTTTTATCAGTGCAGAGGATGTCCATCGCGCCGAAATTCTGAATGGCGTCGAGGTGCTTTACGATGACCTTTTGCTTCGACAGCTTCACCGCCCCGCGCGCCAGCGTCGAAGTGACGATCATCGGCAGCATCTCCGGCGTCAAGCCGACCGCCACCGACAGCGCGAATAGCGCCGCCTCCCACCAGTCGCCTTTGGTGTAGCCATTGATCAGCAGCACCACCGGGGCCATCACCAGCATAAAGCGGATCAGCAGCATGCTGACCCGGCTGATGCCTTTCTGAAAGGCGTTCGGCTCGCTCTCCTGTTCACTGACGCGGCCGGCCAGCTGCCCAAACCAGGTGCGGCCGCCGGTGGCGAAGACGATGGCCTGCGCCGAGCCGCTCACCACGTTGGTGCCCATAAAGCACAGGGTGTCACACTCCAGCGGGTTTTGCTGCAGCGGATCGCGGCTGCGGGCCACTTTCTCCACCGGCAGCGATTCGCCGGTCAGCGAGGCCTGGGCGACGAATAAATCCCGTGCCTGCAGGATACGCAGGTCCGCCGGGATCATATCCCCCGCCGACAACCGGATAATGTCGCCCGGCACCAGCTGGTCGATAGGCAGCTCCAGCCAGCGGCTCTCCCCCTGCTCGTTCACCACCCGCAGCACGGTGGCGGTGTTGCTCACCATCGCCTTCAGCGCATCCGCTGCTTTGGTCGAGCGCGCCTCCTGGATGAAATTGAGCAATGTCGAGATCCCCACCATCAGGGCGATAACCCCGGCGGCGAACAGATCCTCGGTGGAATAGGAGACGATGCCGAGCACGGTCAGCAGCAGGTTGAACGGGTTGCGATAGCAGGTCCACAGATGCACCCACCACGGGGAGGGCTTCTGCGCCGGGATCTGGTTGTCACCATGTTTGAGGATTTTCGCCGCCACTTCGCCTTCATTGAGCCCTTCAGGGTGGCTGTCAAAGGCGCGCCAGATCTCCTGGTCGTCCATCGCCGCCACGTTCAGGCAATGCTGACCAAGCGATTCAGGAATGGGGCCACTCGCCAGATGGCGGGCGTCCGGCAGCGGATCGCGCTGGACTAAACGACGTGGCAGATGGCGGCTAAGCTGCGCGAACAGCTGCCGGGTATAATTTTTCAGCATAAACAGTCCCTCCGCGCTCGCCAAAGCGAACGCAGCGTTGCCGACGGGCGTAGCAAAACCTACCTGTCAGGCATGTTATTTTTATGGCAGGGACATCAAGGACGTCACTGCTTTACGCTTTCCGGTAAAGCAGTGTTAAACAGGCTTACCGGAAAGAAAGGTTGCTCCATCGAGGATGAGGAGTGGGATCGGGGTCCATAACTATCTCCGGTAAGTGAATATAAACGGCGCGAATTATAGCGCCCTCGCTGAGGATTGTGTGGCAATAATGGCGATGATAAACCCGCGCAACTAAACCGAACGTAAACCAGACTTTGCTCATTGCGGTTTGGTTGAGTAGCATTAGGCTCACTTCTACCATCCCTGACGAGAATTCCGCATGCAGAACCGGCTGACCATCAAAGATATCGCGCGCTTAAGCGGCGTAGGGAAATCGACGGTATCCCGCGTCCTTAACAACGAGAGCGGGGTCAGCGAACGGACCCGCGAGCGCGTCGAAGCGGTGATGCAGCAGCACGGTTTCTCGCCCTCCCGTTCCGCCCGCGCCATGCGCGGCCAGAGCGATAAAGTGGTGGCGATTATCGTCACCCGTCTCGATTCGCTGTCGGAAAACCTTGCCGTGCAGACCATGCTGCCCGCCTTTTATGAGCAGGGTTACGATCCGATTATGATGGAGAGCCAGTTCTCCCCGGCGTTGGTGGTGGAGCATCTCGGCATGCTCGCCCGGCGCAATATTGACGGCGTGGTACTGTTCGGTTTTACCGGCATCGACGAAGCGATGCTCGCCCCCTGGCGCGACACCCTGGTGCTGATGGCCCGCGACGCTCCCGGCTTCGCCTCGGTGTGCTATGACGACGAGGGGGCCATCACGCTGCTGATGCAGCGGCTCTACGATCGCGGACACCGCCACATCAGTTTTCTTGGCGTACCGCACAGCGACGTCACCACCGGCGAACGCCGCCATCTGGCCTACCTCGCCTTCTGTAAAAAGCATCGTCTGACGCCCACCGCCGCCCTGCCGGGGCTGGGCATGAAGCAGGGATATGACACCGTCGCCAGCGTGCTGACGGCTGAAACCAGCGCCCTGGTCTGCGCGACGGATACCCTCGCCCTCGGCGCCAGCAAGTACCTCCAGCAGCAGGGTCGCGATGCGCTGCAGCTCGCCAGCGTCGGCAGCACGCCGCTGATGAAGTTTCTCCACCCGGAAATCTTGACCGTCGATCCGGGCTATGCCGAGTCCGGACGCCGGGCCGCCCGGCAGTTGATCGAGCAGATCGCCGGCAGCGTCGATCCCCGCCAGATCGTGATTCCCGCCGCCCTCAATTAATCTCGCTCGGGCGATTTATGTGATCGTCGCCGGGTTTCGGGAACGTTCCCATTTTGCAAATTAAGCGGAACGGTTAGGATGCCCTCAAGGTAAAAACGGCATCTCTCCCCCTCTGTTTTTGAGGCTTCATCATGAGCAAAGTAAACCAGCAGGACATCGATAAACTGATCGAACTGGTGGGCGGGCGCGGTAACATCGCCACCGTCAGCCACTGTATTACCCGTTTGCGCTTTGTGCTGAACGACCCGGCCATCGCCAGACCAAAAGAGATTGAGCAGCTGCGCATGGTGAAGGGATGCTTCACTAACGCCGGCCAGTTCCAGGTGGTCATCGGCACCGAGGTGGGCGATTACTACAAGGCCCTGCTGGCGACCACCGGCCAGACCTCCGCCGACAAAGAGCAGGTCAAGCAGGCCGCGCGGCAAAATATGAAGTGGCATGAACAGTTAATCTCGCACTTCGCCGAGATCTTCTTTCCCCTGCTGCCGGCCCTGATCAGCGGCGGTCTGATCCTCGGTTTCCGCAACGTTATCGGCGACCTGCCCATGAGCAATGGCCAGACGCTGGCCCAGATGCACCCGTCGCTGAAAACCATCTATGACTTCCTGTGGCTGATTGGCGAGGCGATCTTCTTCTATCTGCCGGTGGGGATCTGCTGGTCAGCGGTGAAGAAGATGGGCGGCACGCCGATCCTCGGGATCGTCCTTGGCGTCACCCTCGTCTCCCCGCAGCTGATGAACGCCTATCTCCTCGGCCAGCAGGTGCCGGAGGTGTGGAACTTCGGCCTGTTTACCATTGCCAAAGTCGGCTACCAGGCGCAGGTGATCCCGGCCCTGCTGGCTGGCCTGGCCTTAGGCTTTATCGAGACGCGCCTCAAGCGCATTGTGCCTGACTACCTCTACCTGGTGATTGTCCCGGTCTGCTCGCTGATCCTCGCGGTGTTCCTCGCGCACGCCATTATCGGTCCGTTCGGCCGCCTGATCGGCGACGGCGTGGCCTTCGCGGTACGCCATCTGTTAACCGGCAGCTTCGCGCCGATCGGCGCCGCGCTGTTCGGCTTCCTCTACGCGCCGCTGGTGATTACCGGTGTCCACCAGACCACCCTCGCTATCGATATGCAGATGATCCAGAGCATGGGCGGTACCCCGGTGTGGCCGCTGATTGCGCTGTCGAATATTGCCCAGGCGTCGGCGGTGGTCGGCATCATCATCGCCAGCCGCAAGCAGAATGAACGTGAAATCTCGGTACCGGCGGCGATCTCCGCCTATCTCGGGGTCACCGAGCCAGCGATGTACGGTATCAACCTGAAATACCGCTTCCCGATGCTGTGCGCAATGATTGGCTCTGGCCTCGCCGGCCTGCTGTGCGGCCTGAACGGCGTGCTGGCGAACGGCATCGGCGTCGGCGGCCTGCCGGGGATCCTCTCCATCCAGCCTACCTACTGGCAGGTGTACGCCATGGCGATGGCTATCGCGGTGGTGGTGCCGATTATCCTCACCAGCGTGGTGTATCAGCGCAAGTACCGTCAGGGCACCTTGCAGATTGTCTAACTTCTTCTTTCGGGGCGCCTTTGGCGCCCCTCGTTGCAGCAGGAAAGTACTATGAATCATCTCCCCCACTGGTGGCAAAACGGCGTTATTTATCAAATCTATCCGAAGAGTTTTCAGGATACCACCGGCAGCGGTACCGGCGACCTGCGCGGCGTCACCGCCCGCCTCGACTATCTGCAAAAGCTTGGGGTCGACGCCATCTGGCTGACGCCGTTCTACGTCTCACCGCAGATAGATAACGGCTACGACGTGGCGAACTACACCGCCATCGACCCCTCCTACGGCACGATGGCCGACTTTGACGCCCTGGTGACGGAGGCGAAGGCCCGCGGCATCCGCATCGTGCTGGATATGGTGCTGAACCACACGTCGACCGAACATGAATGGTTCCGTCAGTCGCTGAATAAGGAGAGTCCCTACCGCCAGTTCTATATCTGGCGCGATGGCGAACCGGACGCCCTGCCGAACAACTGGCGCTCCAAATTTGGCGGTAACGCCTGGCAGTGGCACGCCGACAGCGGGCAGTATTATCTGCACCTGTTCGCCATTGAGCAGGCGGATCTCAACTGGGAGAATCCGGCGGTGCGCGCCGAGCTGAAAAAGGTCTGCGAATTCTGGGCTGACCGCGGCGTCGACGGTCTGCGCCTCGACGTGGTCAACCTGATCTCAAAAGACCAGACCTTTCCCTGCGATCTGGACGGAGATGGCCGCCGCTTCTATACCGACGGCCCGCGGGTGCATGAGTTCCTGCAGGAGATGAGCCGCGATGTCTTCACCCCGCGTAACCTGATGACCGTCGGCGAGATGTCCTCCACCTCGCTGGAGCACTGCCAGCAGTACGCCGCGCTGGACGGCCGCGAGCTGTCGATGACCTTTAACTTCCACCATTTAAAAGTCGATTATCCCGGCGGAGAGAAATGGACCCTCGCCCGCCCGGACTATGTGGCGCTGAAGGCGCTGTTCCGCCACTGGCAGCGGGGAATGCACAATCGGGCGTGGAACGCGCTGTTCTGGTGTAACCACGATCAGCCGCGCATCGTGTCGCGCTTTGGCGACGAAGGCGAGTACCGGGTGACGGCGGCGAAGATGCTGGCGATGGTGCTGCACGGCATGCAGGGCACGCCCTATATCTACCAGGGCGAAGAGATCGGCATGACCAATCCGCACTTCAGCAGCATCAGCGATTACCGTGACGTCGAAAGCCATAATATGTTTATCGAACGTGCGGCGCAGGGGCAAAGCCCGGACGAACTGCTGGCGATCCTCGCCAGCAAGTCGCGCGACAACAGCCGCACGCCGATGCCGTGGCACGCCGGCGAGAACGGTGGCTTCAGCGACGGTGAGCCGTGGATCGGCCTTGGCGATAATTACCAGGAGATCAACGTCGAGGCGGCGCTGGCGGACCCCGATTCGGTGTTTTATGCCTATCAGCAGCTGATTACGCTGCGTAAAACCCTGCCGCTACTGACCTGGGGCGATTACGAGGATCTGCTGCCGGAGCATCCGTCGCTGTGGTGCTATCGTCGTCAGTGGCAGGGGCAAACGCTGGTAGTCGCCGCTAACCTGAGCCGCGAGCTGCAGGCCTGGCAGCCCGCTGAGGCCCCGGGCGAGTGGAAGATGATCATCAGCAACTATGCCGAGACCACCCCGCGCCCGACCGGGCTGACGCTGCGGCCGTTCGAAGCGATATGGTGGCTGCAGGGATAACGCTTTTCCCCGGTGGCGCAACGCTCACCGGGGCTACGATTCGTCAGGCTGGAAGTTATGCGCGGTCGGCATCAGCAATCGCAGCGCTCGCTTGTGGTTGCGCCGAGGCGTGCTCTTCTTTTGCCTTTAGCCGATCCCAGGCGCGGAAGAACGGATAGTAGACCACCAGCGAAATCGCTAAATTCACCACCTGCAGCACCGTGCCGGAGATATGCCCTCCGGTCGCCAGATAGCCGCTGATGAAGATCGGCGTGGTGAACGGCAGCGCGATTCCGGCGGGCGGCGCCACCAGCCCGGTCGCCATCGCGGTATAGGACACGATCACCAGCAGCACCGGCGTTAAAATAAACGGCAGGAAAAAGTACGGGTTCATCACCAGCGGGATGCCAAACACCATCGGCTCGCTGATGTTAAACAATGCCCCGGGCGCGGCAATTTTCCCCAGCTGCTTCATCTGCTGGCTACGGCTACGCAGCAACATAAAAATCACCAGCCCCAGCAGCGCGCCGGTACCCCCGGGGGCAATCCACAGATCGTAAAACTGCTGAGTAATGATATGCGGGATCGGCTGACCGTTCTGGAAGGCCGTCAGGTTCTCGGACATATTCGACAGCCATACCGGCTGGATAAACACCAGTACGATCGCGTCGCCGTGCAGGCCCAGGGTCCACAAAATACCAATCAAAATGACTGAAATAATCATGCCCGGCAGCGTACCGCCGACGTGGTGCATCGGAATACCAATCAGGGTGGCGATCATACTGTTGATATCGCCGAACGGCGAGGCCTCGACCGCCAGGCGCAGCGCCAGCACCACCGCCAGCACGCAGAAGCCGGGGATCAGGGCAAGGAATGATTTCGCCACTGCCGGCGGCACGCCGTCCGGCATGCGGATAACGAGATTGCGGCTGGCGACCAAACGATAAATCTCCGTCGACAGCAGCGAAATGACAATGGCGACAAACAGCCCCTGGCTGCCGACCATGCTCACCGGGATCACCCCTTTAATCACCTCCGCCGCGCCGTGTACCGGCGTAAACAGCGTGTTCTGCGGGATCGTCATCATGAAGGCCACCAGCGACATCGCCCCAGCGCTCAGCGGATCGAGAGTGCGATACTTCTCCGCCAGCCGGTAGGCGATGCCGAAGCTGGAAATCAGCGCCATAATGTCGTAGGTCGCTTTCACCGGGTACAGCATTTTATCGCGCCAGACCTCGCCAAACAGGCCGCTCATCATGTCGGCATAGCCGGGGATCGGCAGGTAGGCGAAAATCAGGAAGAATGAGCCAATCAACATAAACGGCATATTGAGAATGATGCCGTCGCGCACCGACAGGACGTGCTTTTGCCCGGCGATTCTCAGCGCCGCCGGCATGACGTAACGTTCAATCCAGCTTGTATTCGACATGGTGTGCTCCCGAGGGGAAATAGCGGTCAGTTAAATTGCGTCAGCCATTGACGGTTGATGGTTAATACTTCATCCAGCAGCGCCTGGGTATCGGTGACGTTACCGACCAGCGGGTTGGTCACCAGCGCCAGCAGTGCGCTTTCGCGACAGCCGTGTACCGCGGCTTCAATCGTCAACCGCTCGAAGGCTTTCACCTGCTGGGTCAGGCCGTTCATCGCCGGCGGCAGCGGGCCGAACGCCAGCGGCCGCGCCCCTTGCGCATCAATAATGCTGTTGGTTTCCACCACCGCATCATCATCCAGGCCATGAATCGCGCCGTTGTTGCGGGTATTCACCACCATCTCCGCGCCCAGGTTGTTGTAGATCGCGTTGATAAGCTCGACGGCCACCTCCGAGTAGTAGGCGCCGCCGCGAAAGCTCAGTTGCTCCGGTTTTTCTTCCAGCTGCGGGTCGGCGTACAGCGCAAACAGCTCCTGCTCGACTTTCATCACCTGTTCGGCGCGGGTGCCCTTGGTTTTCGCCGCGGCGATCTCTTCCGCCAGCATCGCCGGCGTCAGCCAAAAATAGCGATGATAGGGGCACGGAATCGCCTTCAGCGCGCGCAGGAATTCCGCCGGCCACGGCAGCTCTTTAATGTTGTTCATCGACAGCGCCTTACCGTCGCACAGCATGTCGATCACCTTGCCGGTGACATCCTCGCGCCCCTGTAGCACCTTATGCACCCAAACCATATGGTTGAGCCCGGCAAAGCGCAGTTTTACTTCGGACTCCTGGGCGCCCAGCATCCCGACGATCATGTGCTGCATGTTGATCGGCACGTTGCACAGGCCGATGATCTTCGCCTTGCTGTAGCGGCTGACCGCCTCGGTGACGATCCCCGCCGGATTAGTAAAGTTGAGAATGAACGCTTCCGGCGCCAGCTGTTCCACTTTGCGCGCCACCTCAAGGATCACCGGGATCGTCCGCAGCGCCTTGGCAAAACCGCCGACGCCGGTGGTCTCCTGGCCCAGCAGGTGGTACTTGAGACCCAGCCGCTCATCGGCGGCGCGCGCCGCCAGCTGTCCGACCCGCAGTTGGGTCAGCACAAAGCTGGCGCCGCGGATGGCCTCATCGAGCGTAAAGTGGACGCTGACCGCCACCTGCTCCAGCCCTTTATGTTTCAGCATCCGCCGGGTCAGCGCGGCGATGATCTCCACCTTTTCCCGGCCGGATTCGACATCTACCAGCGCCAGCTCTGTAACCGGAAGCTGCTCGTAACGAACGATAATCCCTTCAATAAGCTCCGGCGTGTAGCTGCTGCCGCCGCCGATAACGGCAATTTTCAGTGCTTGCATAGTGTCCTCTTTTCGGATTTTCGGCATACAGAGCGCCGCGCGCGATCGCCAGGACCGCACGTGATGATGATGAAAAACGGGATGAGAAAATTAGTGTTCGAGCAGGGCTAGCGCTTTATCCAACACCGCAGCGCCGCGCATCATGCCGTAGTCAGCCATATCGATCACCGCCACCGCCTTGCCCTGGGGCGCGGCCAGCGCGGTTAGCCGTCCGGCTTCATATTTAACCTGCGGCCCGAGCAGGATGACGTCGGCGTTCGGCAGTTCGCGTTCAAATTCCGCCACCGCCACCGCATAGATTTCCAGCGCCAGCGCACGCTGCTGGGCTTCTGCTTTCATTTTGTTCACCAGCATGCTGGTCGACATGCCTGCGGCACAACAGAGTACGATTCGTGGCATTGCGCTTCCCCTTTACGTGTTATCGCTTCAGCCCTCAGGGCCTGGACGACTATATTGTTAATATTGTGTGATAGTGAAGGCTATATGAAAATAATTTTCACCGATGTGATCGAGGCTCAATTTTTGCGCATTTTTATCGCCAGGGTGTCACCCTTTACTGCTCTGACCATAGGAAATATGCGGCGTGAGTGCTATAAAGAGAGACAGTCGATAATTGAAAAATATTTTCAAATACGGGTTTTGCCAAAGGGAACATGAGGATGGATATCGTAGGTCAGCTGCAGGAAGGAATGCGCCGCTTTAGTGCCCAGGAGTCGCGCGTCGCCACCTTTATTCTACAAAATCTAAGCTTTACCGCCAGCGCCTCTATTGACGAGCTGGCAGCCAGCGCGGGGGTCAGCCCTGCCACCATTACCCGCTTCGCCCGCTCGGTGGGCTGCGATGATATTCGTGATCTGCGTAAACAGCTGGCGCAGGCCAGCGAACGGCGCGCCAGCTGGCTTACGCCGGACAGCGCCGCCCTGCCCGTCGCCTGGCGCGACAAACTTAGCAGCCTTGGCGTTACCCTAACTCGTCAGCTCGGCCATACCGCGGAAGCGGCGGTGGAAAAGTGTAAATCGCGCCTGCTGAGCGCCCGTGCGGTACACTGCTTCGCCCTTGGCGCCCAGGACGTGACGCTGGCCGCGCTGCTCCAGCATCAGCTACTGCCCTCCGGCATCGCGATTAATCTCTGCCAGGATGCGGCGCTGATGCGGCTGACCGCCAGCACCCTCAATGACGATCATCTGCTGCTGGTGCTGGCCACTGCCGAGGCCAACCCTGTGTTGCAAAGCGCCACTTTGCAGGCGCGTACGCAGGGAGTGACCATTATTGCTCTGACGCCGGAACAGCACGCCCTTGGCGATATGGCCAGCGCCATCCTGCCGCTGCCCGCTGACCCGCAGCAGGCTCGCTATGCCCTGCTACTGCTGGTCGATCTGCTTAACGATACGTTGATTGCCTGAATATTTGCCCGTTTCATGCCTGAACGGGCTCGATTTTTGATTATATTTTAAGCGCCTAAATTTACATTTATCGCCAGCGCCCATCATCCGTACTCTCACCTTTTTACCTTGTTCTGGGTCAATAAAATCGCAAACATCTTTGATGCAAATCACTACATATAGAACTTAAAATGCGCCTCGGCCCAACATATTGTATTAATCGTCTATTATGTCACCATATCTTGTCGATGTCTGGCGGTGATGAGATGTGGATAAAACGGGCCGGATCCGAAGGTAAACAGCACGAGCCGTAGCGTGCAGCGCCTTCGGGATAACCTCCGCCTCTGTGGATAACCTGTTCTATATATGGAGTGATCATGACACCGCATGTGATGAAACGTGATGGCTGTAAAGTGCCGTTCAACTCAGAGCGCATTCAGGAAGCAATTCTGCGTGCAGCTAAAGCAGCGGGAGTCGATGACGCAGACTATTGCGCCACCGTCGCAGAAGTCGTTAGCCAACAAATGCAGGGCCGCGCCCAGGTCGACATCAACGAGATCCAGACCGCGGTGGAAAACCAGCTGATGTCCGGCCCCTATAAGCAGCTGGCGCGCGCCTACATTGAGTATCGCCATGACCGCGATAGCCAGCGTGAGAAGCGCGGCCGTCTCAATCAGGAGATCCGCGGCCTCGTCGAGCAGACCAACTCCGCGCTGCTCAACGAAAACGCCAACAAGGACAGTAAAGTCATCCCGACCCAGCGCGACCTGCTGGCCGGGATCGTCGCCAAGCACTACGCCCGGCAGCACCTGCTGCCCCACGATGTGGTGATGGCTCACGAACGCGGCATGATCCACTATCATGACCTCGATTACTCGCCCTTCTTCCCGATGTTCAACTGCATGCTGATCGACCTGAAAGGCATGCTGACCCAGGGCTTTAAGATGGGCAACGCGGAGATCGAGCCGCCGAAGTCTATCTCTACCGCCACCGCGGTGACGGCGCAGATCATCGCCCAGGTCGCCAGCCATATTTACGGCGGCACCACCATCAACCGCATCGATGAAGTGCTGGCGCCGTTCGTCAGCGAAAGCTTCAAAAAGCATCGCAAAATCGCCGAAGAGTGGCAGATCCCGGATGCCGAAGGCTATGCCCGCGCCCGTACCGAAAAAGAGTGCTACGACGCCTTCCAGTCGCTGGAGTATGAGGTCAACACACTGCATACCGCCAACGGCCAGACGCCGTTCGTCACCTTCGGGTTCGGCCTTGGCACCAGCTGGGAATCGCGGCTGATCCAGCAGTCGATTCTGCGCAACCGCATTGCCGGCCTCGGTAAAAATCGCAAAACCGCGGTGTTCCCGAAACTGGTGTTCGCGATCCGCGACGGCCTGAACCATAAGTTCGGCGACCCGAACTACGACATCAAACAGCTGGCGCTGGAGTGCGCCAGCAAGCGCATGTACCCGGATATCCTCAACTACGATCAGGTGGTGAAAGTCACCGGGTCGTTTAAAACGCCGATGGGCTGCCGCAGCTTCCTCGGGGTATGGGAAAACGAGAACGGCGAGCAGGTGCATGATGGACGCAATAACCTCGGCGTGATCAGTCTCAACCTGCCGCGCATCGCCCTGGAAGCGAAAGGCGATGAAGCCGCCTTCTGGGCGCTGCTGGACGAGCGCCTGCAGCTGGCGCGCAAAGCGCTGATGACCCGTATCGCCCGCCTGGAAGGAGTGAAGGCTCGCGTGGCGCCGATCCTGTATATGGAAGGCGCCTGCGGCGTGCGGCTGAAAGCCGACGACGACGTCTCCGAGATCTTCAAAAACGGCCGAGCATCCATTTCTCTGGGCTATATCGGTATCCATGAAACCATCAATGCGCTGTACGGCAACCAGCATATGTACGACAGCGAGGCGCTGCGTGAGAAAGGCGTAGCCATCGTCCAGCGCCTGCGCGACGCCGTCGATTTGTGGAAGGAAGAAACCGGCTACGGCTTTAGCCTGTACAGCACGCCGAGCGAAAACCTGTGCGATCGCTTCTGCCGTCTCGACACCGCCGAGTTTGGCGTGGTGGAAGGGGTAACCGACAAAGGTTACTACACCAACAGCTTCCACCTCGACGTGGAGAAGAAGGTCAACCCGTACGATAAGATCGATTTCGAAGCGCCGTACCCGCCGCTGGCCAATGGGGGGTTCATTTGCTACGGCGAGTACCCGAATATCCAGCATAACCTCAAGGCGCTGGAAGACGTGTGGGATTACAGCTATCAGCACGTGCCGTACTACGGGACCAATACGCCGATCGATGAGTGCTACGAGTGCGGTTTTACCGGCGAGTTCGAGTGCACCAGCAAGGGCTTTACCTGCCCGAAATGCGGTAACCACGACGCCGCCCGCGTTTCCGTTACCCGCCGGGTGTGCGGTTATCTCGGCAGCCCGGACGCGCGGCCGTTCAACGCCGGCAAGCAGGAAGAAGTGAAGCGCCGCGTGAAGCACCTGGGCAATGGGCAGATTGGTTAATTCCAGCTGGTTTAGCCCCTCACCCTCTCCCCAACGGGGAGAAGGGACCGGCCCCGTAGCCGTTTGGCCACTAAGGAGCCGTTCCCGGATCGCGGCGCAAAGCGCCTTATCCGGGCTACAACCGCGTATGCGGCTTTTCGTAGCCCGGGCGAGCGCAGCGACGCCGGGAGCCGTTCCCTTTACATATGCACAGCACCTCCGTTTTCGCAAAGCAATTAGCGTCAGAGCAAGGCGGCAAACGAGGGAATCCCCGGGAGCGTACATTCAGTACGTGACCGGGGTGAGCGAGCGCAGCCAACGCGGCTATGGCGTTAATTGAGAAGCGAAAATGAATTATCACCAGTACTACCCCGTCGACATCGTCAACGGCCCCGGCACCCGCTGCACCCTGTTTGTCTCCGGCTGCGTCCACGAGTGCCCCGGCTGCTACAACAAAAGCACCTGGCGGGTGAACTCCGGTATGCCGTTTACCGCTGAGATGGCCGACCGTATCATCGCCGACCTCAACGACACCCGCATCAAACGCCAGGGGCTTTCGCTCTCCGGCGGCGATCCGCTGCATCCGCAGAACATCGCGGATATTTTAAAGCTGGTTCAGCGCGTACGCGCCGAATGCCCCGGCAAAGATATCTGGGTCTGGACGGGCTATAAGATTGACGAACTGAACGCCGAGCAGATGGAAGTCGTGAACCTGATTAACGTGCTGGTTGACGGTAAGTTTGTGCAGGATTTGAAAGATCCGGCGCTTATCTGGCGCGGCAGCAGCAACCAGGTCGTACATCATTTGCGATAGCGTTTAGAGCCGTTTATTCGCCTGATGATAAACGGCCGCTTTCTCTCTTTTGCCAATGGCAATAACGTAAACCACCACCACACTATCTCGTACTTGATACACCAACCGATAACCTGACGCCTTAAGCTTGATTTTGTAGCAATCCGGTAAATCGCTCAGCCTGGTCGACTCAATTCGCGGATTCTGCACAATCTGCTGGAGCTTATTTTTGAACTGTTTTTTGACCGTCTCGCCAGGCTTCTGCCATTCGCGCCAGGCTCGTGGATCAAACTCCAGTTCATAGGTCATCCAGACTCACCTTAACCCCCGGCCGTGGGTTTTCCAGCCGTTCGCGAACGGTGCGTAATAACGCCGCTTCGCCATCACTGATGGTCATACTTTTCACCGGCATGCGGCCATTTTCCGCAATGTATTGAAACAGCAGGCGTACCGCCTCCGTTGGTGTCATATCGAGTTTCTCCAGCACGGCATAAGCCTCTTTTTTGAGTTTATCGTCCAGTCGAACATTGAGCGTGGCCATTATGCCTCCAGAAAAGGGAATTTTGTAATGCAGTATAGCATTACATTTGAATTACACTCGAATCTGGAAAACGCCTCTCAAAACCGGCTGACGCACTCCATCGCCACCGTTTTAAACTCATCGAAGCTGCGGGTCGCGGCGAGGCGACTCATGGCGCGCTCGCGCAGGAAAGTCACGAAAATATCGTAGATCGCCATCGCCTCTTCATACTCGCGTTTGCTGATAGCGAGCAGGAAAATGAGATGGGCGGTTTCGTCGCCCCAGGCGATGCCCTGCGGGACGATAACGGTATAAACCACCGTCTTTTTCGCCAGCAGCCCCAGGGAGTGCGGCAGCGCAATGCCATCCCCCAGCATGGTGCTGACGATCGCTTCACGTTCCACCACCGAAGCATGAAACTCCGCATCGACAAAGCCTTCCTCCAGCAGCTGCTGGCACAGCTCGGCGAACAGCGTTTGCTGATCCATCGGCTTATCGACCACCCGGAAGTGGGCGGCATCGAAGTACTTATTCAGCATCCACGGACGGGTACGGTCCACCAGCACCAGCTTGCCGATTTGATCCAGCTGATAGTCGGTGGGGAACGGCGCGATGGTCACCACCGGCTTGTCTTTTTCGCCGATCCGCACCGTTGAGATAACGAAATCCGCCTCGATCGCGTCCCGCTGTTCGTACTCGCGCTGGGAGATGGTAGCGGCGATCTCCAGCTGCGGATATTTGCGCTGCAGGATCGCCTCGATCATCCGTACCATCGCATTGCTGGTATCGCACACCAGCAGCACCTGCGGCTGACGCTGGTAGCCGATGTTGTAGTGGCGCTCCAGCCCAACGCCGATATGCAGTACCAGAAAGCCGATTTCGTTTTCGCTGATGGTGTACGGAGTATATTTCCCCCAGCTGGAGACCGCGGCCAGGGTCATATCCCAGGCCATCGGGTAGTGCTGTTTGATGTTATCCAGCAGCGGATTGGGGATCATGATCTGGTAGCGCACCCGGGTGATCATGGTTTTAATGTGGGTCAGCAGATCGGCATGCAGCTGGGCGTCGTCCAGCAGGTTGTAATTATACTGGCTGTTGATGTAGCGCAGGATGTAATTGACCTGCGCTTCATCATCGTCGGCGCTGATAGTTTCCGGATCGACATCCTGCACCTGACGGGCCGCGATATGCACGCATAGCCACTCTTCTTCGGCGGGCGATAAAGGTTTCCCGGCCAGCCGCTGCAGCTCGCCCGTCAGCTCGCGCGCGGCGTCGCGGACGTTCTGCGCCACATCTTCAGCGCTGAAATCGGCCAGCGGGTAGCCTTCGCTGACGCGGCGCACCACCACCGCGCCATACAGGCAGACAAAGCGCTCGCCGGCGTCGGTGAGGCGAATATGATGCCGCGTGAGCGTCTCCTGCAGCACCGGCTCCAGCAGCGCTGGCACCTCCGCCGCAAAGGCCTCGGCGCCGATCGGCGGCGCGATATCGCCTTGCTGGGTCAGCTCCCACAGCAGGTCGGTCAGGCAGGCGCGAATTGACACCTCGCTGCCGAACAGCTTCATACCGTGGCGCGGGCGGGTTTCAAGAGTCAGCTGATAGCGCTGGAAGCGCTCGCGCACCTCAACCATGTCATTTTGCAGCGTGGCGCGGCTGACGAACCACTCATCCGCCAGATCTTCCAGCTTGATAGAGAACGCCGAGGTCAGGAAACGCACCAGCAGAAACGTGATGCGATCCTGGGCGGTACGCGGCACGTGCTGCGCCTTCGGCGCGGTCTCCTCCAGCGCCTGGAAACTCGTCGGATTATCTATCTTCAGCTGATAACCGCTGCCGCGGTTAAGGATAAACTGCGCGCCATATTGCGCCAGCAGCGTATTCAGGGCGGTAATATCGGCGCGCACGGTACGGGTGGAAACCGACAGGCGTTGCGCCAGCTCATCCTGCGGCAGCGTTTCATTTCGCAGCAGGGTGAAGAGTTGCGCTAAGCGTTGGTTGGGAAATCGCATGTCAGTTCCTTGTAATTACGGCTCAGGGTTGGGCGGATATCACCATCTGCGATGGGCTACCGACCGGCGTATAGTCGGAGGCAAAGGTTAATTTGCCATCCTTCGGCGCCACGCTGAAGCGGGTAATATTATCGCTACGCTGGTTCATGACGTACAGCCACTGCCCCTGATTATCCAGCGTCAGGGTGCGGGGATAATCGCCACGCGTCCAGATATCTTCCTGGTGACTCAGGCTGCCGTCGGCCAGCACCGTGAAGTGGGCAATGCTGTTATGCAGGCGGTTGGCGACGTATAGCTGTTTGCCATCGTTGCTCAACACAAGTCCGGCGGCAAAGCTGGTGCCTTTATACCCTTCCGGCAGCGCGGAGACAGTTTTGCCTTCACGCAGCAGGCCGCTTTGCTTATCCAGATGATAGAAGGTCAGCGTCGAGGCTTCCTCATTAATCAGCCACAGGCCGTCGCCCTGTGGCGTAAAGACGAAGTGGCGCGGGCCGGCTCCCGGCGACGAGGCGGCGATAAACGGCGGATCGTTCGGCGTTAGCTTGCCGCTGGCGCTATCCAGCCGATACTGATAGATCCGATCCAGCCCCAGATCGGTAGAGTAAACGTATTTCCCGCTGGGATCGGCGGCGATCATATGGGCATGCGGGCCGTTGTGATCGCTGATGGCGAAGCTGCCCTCGACGGCCGCCGCCGGGCGTTCGGCGCCTGCCGGGCCTTCATCCTGATGCCTGTCCACCGCCTCAGCCAGGCTACCATCTTCTTGCACCGGTAGCACGGCGATACTGCCGCTGACATAGTTAGCCACCAGCAGATGCTTACCGTCCGGCGTCAGGGAGAGATACACCGGCCCGGCGCCGCCGGAGGCGACCTGGTTGAGCGCGGTCAGCTCGCCGTTCTTTTCAATGCGCCACGCCTGCACCACGCCTTTTTCGACTTCACTGGCGGCATACAGCGTTTTGCCATCGCGCGACACGGTTAACTGCGCGACGTTCGGCAACGAGCTCACCAGCGTCTTCTCGCGCAGGGCGCCGGTTTTGGCATCGACGGTAAAGCGATACAGACCTTCGCCATTGGGGTTATAGGTGCCTACCCAGGCATAGTGGGTTTGCGCGGCGCCCGCGGCGGCGGCAAACAGGGACAGTGAAGCGACAAGCAGATGACGAGCGACAGGCATAGCAACTCCTTGATGGTTCAGTGGGATAAGCTGCCCCTCACCCTTTGAGGGTGAGGGACAAGGGCACTACTTCACTAACTGTTTGGTCATCTCCAGCAGCTGGCGCACATCGGCCGGGCGGGTGTTACCGCTGGCTTTATCGATAATCGAGCTGTAAATATGCGGGATGATTTTGCTTACCCCGGCATCGAGGGCGATTTTCAGGATCTCGCTGTAGTTTTCCAGATCGATACCGCCGGTCGGCTCGAGCCAGAAATCGTGCGCGGCGCAGGCTTTGGCGACGGCTTCAAACTCGGCGCGGTGCTTCAGGCCGCCCATCGGGAAGTATTTGATGGAGCTGCCGCCCATGTCTTTCAGCAGCGCGATGGCGGTTTCCAGCGGCACAATGCCATCCGCCGCGCCGCTGCTCAGCGGGCCGGTGGAGATCTTAACCATTCCCGGCGTACCGGTGGGAGAGACCAGGCCGTTGACCACCGTCTCGTTCTGCCCGAGCAGCGCGCGGCTGGTAGCCACGCCGGTGAAGACCTGGTTGACGTGCTGCGGCTGCACCTGACGAGAAATCTCGCTCACCATCGCCGACTGGTTTGGATCGCCTGCCCCCAGCCCGACGGAGAGCGCATTATCGATCAGCTTCGCGTAGTCGCGCATATCGACCACCGCGCTGGCGACGTCCGGATAGTTTTTGGAGAGCACGCCGACCAGGACGTGACCTTCCGCCGCGTCGTAAATTTCACGGGCGTTGTCTTTGCTGCCCGCCAGGACGTTCAGGCACACGCGGTCACGGTAAAAGTTTGGGGTCAGTTTCATGCTTGTTTCTCCTTATTCAGAACTTCTGCGATGCGGCGAGCGACCACCTCCAGCTGCTGGGCGTTTACGCTGCGGACATCGGCTTCGATAATGCCTTCATTCGCTTTATAGCCGCGGAAGTAGATGGCGTATTCGCCCTGCTTCAGCGCGTTAACCAGATCGCCGGTCTTCACACCGGTGGTCGCTTCATCAAATTTGATTTCGGCGCGGGCGATATCGCGACCCGCGCTATCCCACACCACCCGGGCGGTCACGCCGTTAAGCGTGTTGAGCTGTTCGATAAACGGCGTCATCTTCGCCACCATCTGCTGACCGCTCTCTTTGCTCGCCGTCAGGTAGTGTTCAATGGCGCAGGTCAGGCCGAGAATGCCCTCTTTACCCACTTTCATCGCCCGGCCAATCCCCATCGACTGGCGTTTAACCCACTCGACGTACTGCGTTTTGCCGATCACCAGCCCGCTGGTCGGCCCTTCAATCGCTTTCGCGCCGCTGTAGATAACCAGGTCGGCGCCCATGCGGTAGTAGCACTGCAGATCTTCTTCCGCCGCCGCATCGACGATCAGCGGTACGTTATGCTGGCGCGCCACTTCCGCGGCCTGCGCCACGTTGAGCATGCTTTTCTGCACGCAGTGGTGGGATTTGATGTACAGAATCGCCGCGGTGCGCGGAGTGATCGCCGCCGCCAGCTGTTGGGCAGAACATTCGTTGGCGTAGCCCGCTTCCACCAGCTTACCGCCGCCCAGCGCCACCATGGTGCCAACCGGCGCGCCGAAGTTGACGTTGTGGCCCTTCGGCAACACGATTTCGTTATTTTCAATCGGCGTAACGTGCAGGTTCTCCAGCAGCCAGTCGCTGTCTTTCACCAGCACCGCCGCTACCGACTGGGCAATCCCCGCCGATGCGCAGGAGACCACGGTCGCCCCTTCCACATCCAACAGTTTGGCGATGTACTCGCCGGTTTTATTCACCAGGTCTTTCATTTCAAAGTACTGGTTCATACCGGCCATCGCGGCTTCAACCACTTCCGGGCGCGGTGTGGAAACGCCCAGCGCCGTCATGCGGCCAGAAGTATTAATCACCTGTTTTAAATGGTATTTCTCAAAAATCGAAGGCATGTTCCGCGCTCCCTTGTTCGGTCAGATAGCCTTTGCCCGCGCGGATCGCGGCCAGCGGCACCAGAATGTTGTCAGCCTGCAGGCTCTCTTTTTCGGCATCCACCAGCAGCGTGGGCCGGTGCTCCAGGCGAAATAGCGTTAAATCGGCGTCGAAGCCCACTTCCAGCCGCCCTTTACGCGACAGGCGCAGCCCTTCGGCGGCGCTGACGGTCACGCAGTCAATCACCTGCGGCAGCGTCATGCCGATGGCGAGGAATTTCGACATCACCAGCGCCAGCGAGCGCACCGGGCCGTCGATCCGGTTGCGGCAGTAAATATCGGAGCTAATGGTGTGCGGCAGAATGCCCAGCGCAATCGCCCGCCGCGCCACCTCAAAGCTGAAGCTGGCGGTGCCATGGCCGACATCGAGACGCACGCCGCGCTGCAGAGCGCGAGTAATAGAGCTACGCAGCTCGCCGGCAGGATTCAGAATGCGGTTCGGCTTGCCGTTATAGCAGTGGGTAATGATGTCGCCGCTGCTCAGCAGATCGGCGATTTCATCGAGGTTCGGCGGGTTATTGCCGATGTGCACCATCAGCGGCAGATCGTCGTTTTCCTGCTGAATGGCCTTGGCGCGCGCCAGCGGCGTAATGCCGTTTTCGCCAACGACGCTGCTGCTCATCCGCGCCTTCAGGCCGACGATAAAGTCGGGATGACGCTGCACCGCCTGCTTCACCGCGGCGGCGTCGATATTGGCCATATTGGCCAGCTCATTCTGCGCAATCAGCCCGACGCGGGAGATGTTGAGCAGCGCATAAACTTCCGTCGCCGCTTTACGGGTCAGTTGATAGAAGTCATCGACGTCGTCGGCGCCGGTGCTGCCGGCATCGATCACGGTGGTGACGCCGGTGGCGATGCCGACGCTATCCGGCTCATCGTGATAAATCGGTGAATTCGGGTAGCAGTGAACGTGAGAGTCAATCCAGCCAGCGCTGACGTAAGCCTTGCCGTTCATCTCAATGGTTTTACGGGAGGGCGCGCTAATCTCGCCCAGCGCCGCGATTTTCCCGTCCTGAATGGCGATATCAGTCAGGGTATCGTCGACGAGGCGCGCGCGGCGCAGGAG
The DNA here is from genome assembly GCF_018223915.1 of Klebsiella sp. 64. Lineage (NCBI taxonomy): Bacteria > Pseudomonadati > Pseudomonadota > Gammaproteobacteria > Enterobacterales > Enterobacteriaceae > Klebsiella > Klebsiella sp. 64. The sequence goes on along the minus strand of NZ_JAGRQZ010000040.1, from coordinate 97,584 downwards.
TAAATCAAACATAGCTATCTCCTGATGAAAAGAGTGTACGGATGGCGGCGTACCGCCTTATCCGGCCTACAAACCGCGCTGGCTTGTAGGCCCGATAAGCGCAGCGCCATCGGGCGCTTAGCTAATCGCCACCGGGAAGATGGAACCGAGGATCATCGCCCCGAGGATGGCGCCGCCGGTGATCGGTTTCTGCCAGATGTAGAACAGCAGTGCGCCAACCAGCGAGCCAATCCCGATAGGAATCGAGGCGGTCATTGCGCTGAGGATGATCAAGGGACCGAGGAAGCGGCCGGAGGCGTTACCGGCCCCCATCATCACGTCGGCGCCGTAGGTGGAATCGCTCTGGTTGATGGTGAACTTACGCGCCAGAATGATGATGTAGCCCACCGCCAGGCCGAGGACCAGGCCGGTGACCAGCGACGCGGCGAAGTTCGCCACCGGGAAGACAAAGCCCGCGCCGAGCAGCAGCGCCGGCACGCCAAGACCGATACCGGTCTGTATCGCGCCGCCGATATCGAGGATCCCTACCAGCGACCCTTCGATGATGCGGGCGAACAGGAAGCTGGCGCCAAACGCCGCCACCGCGCCGTAAACGCCGGTATCAATCCCCGACTTCAGCATCGCCACGAAGGCCACTTCGTTAAAGGCGCCGATGCCGTACAGGTAGTACATGTGGGTCCCGGCGAAGACGCCGGAGGAGAGCAGGCCAACAAAGATCGGGAACGACCAGTCGGCATACCAAAAACCTTTATTCTGTTCCATTATCCGGCTCCCGTTACTTGCCGCTGAGTGAGTTGTGGATCATGTCCAGCCAGTTCGGCACGGTCAGATGGAAGGATTCGATCATCTTCATGTCGAAGCCGCGGAAGAAGCCGCTGAGGACAAACAGCGCGACGATGGCCACCATCATCACTTTAGTCACCCGGTTCCAGCCGCTCTCTTCGACGCCTTTACCGATCAGGATCCCCAGCACCAGACCCGGTACGGCGTTACCCATTATCAGCTGCGCGGCGCCGCCGAAAATCGTCGCCCAGAAGCCTGATTTTTTACCGGCATCGATCGCCGCCAGCCAGAAGATCACCGGCATCACGGTGTTCACCAGCAGGTTTGCCGCCGGCACCAGTACCTTAACGGCGGTCACCTGCAGCGCTTCCGGTACGGACGAGGCGGTCAGGTTGAGGAAGGCGACGACGATCATGCCGATGATGCCGCAGGAGATGGCCATTTTTTTCGGATCGTGCAGCGTTTCGCCGACGTTACGATTTTTCAGCATCAGCGCCGCCGCGCCCCAGTTGGGGATAATGCGGTGGTCAACATCCTGGGTGAAGGAGCCTGCTGCAACGGAAGAGGCCCAGGCGTTAAAGAAGAAGCCAAGGCCAAAGGAGAAGTGGGAGGCCGGATCGCCCTCACAGGAATTCAGCTCGCCCAGGGTTCGAAACGCCCCCATCCCCTGCGTGGTGGGGGCATGAAACATGCGTGCCGCTCCGGCGCCCACGCCGACGCCGACCAGGCCGCCGATGATAAGCGATTTTATTAAAATTATCAGGAACATAGTCAGACCTTTTGCTAACAATCAGGTTTGCGTGACGAAATCCACTTTATCGAGATCGATGGCGGTCACGTTGACGGTGACGTCCAGCTCCACGCTGTAGGTCCGTCGTTCACGGCGCAAAAAGAAGAACAGAAACGCCTCTTTTCGTACCGCTTCGCGCGCATGAACAACCGTCACGTCCTGTGGCTCAATACGCAGTAGGATGCGCGAGGATGATTTCATCACCGCAGCCTGCACATGGTTCAGGGCATCGGCGAAGGCCCGTGATTTGCTTTCGCCTTTGCCGGCAACCCTCACCGTGGTGGTGAATTGCTCTTTCATACTTATGCGCCGTATTTCTTTTTCCAGGCTTCTACCAGCCGCTCGCCCAGCTCTTCTTTATCCATAAAGCCGAAGCCCAGCACGTTGCAGCCTTCGTTGATAGCGGTGACGCCCTCATCAATAGAGCGCATGCCATATTTTGCTTTGTAGCCGTATTTGGTCTGGGCGGTGATGGCGCCAGCGCCGCCGCTGCCGCAGAAGGAGATGCCGAAGGTGGCGTTTTCCGCTTTCATTATGTCGCCAAGCTTCATGTCGGCCGCAACGCCAGGGACGACCACAGCACGTGCGCCCGCTTTTTCAGCGCCTGCGGCGACTTTTTGGCCTTTACCCAGACGGTCGCCAATGATTACAGTGATTTGTTCCATGTTTTGCTCCTTACAGGTTATCTTTCGCGACTTCGAAGTGGACGGAGAGCAGCCAGGCCTCTTCATCAGGCAGGTTGCCGAACTGTGCGACCACTTCGCGGGCCAGCATCATTGAATCTTCAGAAATTTCTTCGAACAGACTGGCATCCACTTCCGGTAGCGGTTCGCCGCTGATTGACCGGTGGGCCATGGCCCGCACGTGGGAAGTCAGCATTTGCTCCTGAACGTCGTTAGGGACGATGTCGTGACGGCTTAACAGGGCGAAAACCTGCTGTAACATCTTGTCAGCCAGGCGTTCGGTCTGCGCCGCCTGCTCCCCTACGTCGTTTATTACCGCTCCGTTATTCACTTGTGTTACCCCGCTGATGTCTCTGGAAATCAAGGTAGCGCCGGGGGTCAGGAGTTTGTAGCGAGTTGTTTTCCACTTCGAAGTGGAAAGGGAGAAGGCTTAGGTGATCGACTCCACATATTCACAGGGAAAAGGTAAAAACGACGGCTATGGCGTGAGATGTATCACAACAATGAGCATGGACAAGGCGCCCGCGGCAGCGGAAAGGCCGGAAAAAGAGAGTGGAAAAATGTGATATCGGTAGGCTTTCAGGTGGGAGGCATCGGCTGATGCCTCCCGAAAAGAACGGTTAGCGGTACTTCTTATGATAGGTGTTGCGGGTGGTTTTAAACTCCTCCGCGGCGGCCTGCGCCTCTTTCACCTTGCCTTCGTTCGCCAGCTTCAGCGCACCGTCGATCTGGCCGATCAGAATATCCAGACCGTGACGGTAATCTTTCATCTCAGCGCTGTCGGCCGCTTTGCCTTCCAGCTTCGGCGGGGTCTCTTTCTGAGCATCGACCGCGGCGGTACGCATCTTATTCAGCGCCGCTTTCAGCTCGCCGGCGTCGGAGGTCTTCTGTACCACTTGCAGGTTTTCTGCCAGAGTGTCCATGTCTTCGCCCAGGTCGGCGAAGGCCGACGCTGAACCGAGCGCAAAAGCAGAGACAGCCAGCATCGCTAACAGTTTTTTACGCATTGCTCACTTCCTTTTTATTATTTAAGCAAACAGGTGTTATTGCCCGGCGATTTTCATCTCCGGCAGCAGCACAGAACCGCACTGAATGTTGCTGCGCGTTTCAATATCATCGCCAATGGTCACGATATTACGCCACATTTCTTTCAGATTTCCTGCAATGGTGATCTCACTGACAGGATATTGAATTTCGCCGTTTTCTACCCAGAAGCCGGATGCGCCGCGTGAGTAGTCGCCGGTGACGCCACTGACACCCTGCCCCATCAGTTCGGTAACCACAAGACCGGTGCCCATCTCTTTAAGCATCTTTGCAAAACTCAGGCCGCGGCCGTTAATGCGCCAGTTGTGGATGCCCCCGGCGTGGCCGGTGCTTTTCATCCCCAGCTTGCGCGCTGAGTAATTGGTCAGCAGCCACTGGGTCAGCACGCCATCTTTGACGATATCGCGACGTTCGGTGCGCACGCCTTCGCTGTCGAACGGCGTGGAGGCCAGCCCTTTCAGCAGGTGCGGATGCTCTTCAATGGTCAGCCACTCCGGCAAAATTTGTTTGCCCAGCGAATCGAGCAGGAAGGTCGATTTACGGTAGACCGCGCCGCCGGCAATCGCTCCGACCAGGTGGCCAAACAACCCGGTCGCCACTTCGTTGGCGAAAATGACCGGCGCCTTCATGGTCGACAGCTTACGCGGCGCCAGGCGCGACAGGGTGCGGCGGGCGCACTCTTCCCCGACCCATTCCGGGGACTGCAGATCCTCGATTGCCCGGCCAATGGTGTAGGCGTAGTCGCGCTCCATATCGCCGTCATCTTCCGCAATGACGCAGCTGGAGAGGGAGTGGCGAGTCGAGCAGTAACTTTGCAGCATGCCGTGACTGTTACCGAACACTTTGATGCCGTAGTGGCTGTTAAAGCTGCCGCCTTCGGTGTTGGTGATGCGTTTATCGGCCTTCAGGGCCGCTTGCTCCGCGCGGGCGGCCAGTTCGATGGCGTCGTCCGGGGAGACCTCCGCCGGGTGGAACAGGTCCAGATCCGGGGCGTCAAAGGCCAGCAGATCTTTATCGGCTACGCCGGCAAACGGGTCCGGGGAGGTATAGCGAGCGATATCCAGCGCCGCCTGCACGGTGCGGGCGATAGCGTCCGGGCTAAGATCGGTGGAGGAGGCACTGCCCTTGCGGTTCTGATGGTAAACCGTGATGCCTAATGCCCCATCGCTGTTGAATTCTACATTCTCCACTTCGCCATAGCGGGTGCTGACGCCGATGCCCGTGGTTTTGCTGACGGAAACTTCCGCACCATCAGATTTACCTGCCGCCAGTTCCAGTGCCGTGGTAACGGCTTCTTCCAGCGTCTTACGCTGCTGTGCAACTTGAGAGATGACTTTCATTGCTAATGCCATAATGTAAGAAGGAGTTAACTGAAGTCTAACAGAGAACCGTTTTTCAGTGCGCGCCTTAACTGGTAACATTAGCCTCTTTTTTTAAGGAGCCTGAGATGACAAAGCAGCCCGAAGACTGGCTCGACGACGTGCCCGGTGATGACGTTGAAGATGAAGATGATGAAATCATCTGGGTCAGTAAGAGTGAAATTAAGCGCGACGCGGAAGAACTGAAGCGTCTTGGCGCGGAACTCGTTGACCTGGGGAAAAACGCGCTGGATAAAATTCCGCTGGATACCGACCTGCGCGACGCCATCGAACTCGCCCAGCGAATCAAAAAAGAGGGTCGCCGCCGCCAGCTGCAGCTTATCGGCAAGATGCTGCGCAACCGCGATGTCGATCCGATTCGTCAGGCGCTGGACAAGCTGAAAAACCGTCACAACCAGCAGGTTGCGCTGTTCCACAAGCTGGAGCAGATCCGCGATCGACTGATTGACGACGGGGATGACGCCGTCGCTGAAGTGCTGAACCTGTGGCCAGATGCTGACCGTCAGCAGCTGCGTTCGCTGATCCGCAATGCGAAGAAAGAGAAAGAAGGCAACAAGCCGCCGAAATCGGCGCGCCTGATCTTCCAGTATCTGCGTGAACTGGCGGAAAACGAAGGCTAAGTCCCCCTGTTTTTGCCCGCAATAGTCTCCCGGATGGCGGCGCGCTGCGCCTTATCCGGGCTACGGTTCCCTATATCAAACGGTTACTCAACACCGTAGGCCCGCGCAAGCGCAGCGCCGCCGGGCAAGCTGTACCAGACTCCGTTCCCGTCATTGTGCCGGATGGCGGCTACGCCTTATCCGGCCTACGGAGCCCGGTATATCAAACGGTTATCCAACACCGTAGGCCCGCGCAAGCGCAGCGCCGCCGGGCAAGCTGTACCAGCCTCCGTTCCCGTCGTTATGCCGGATGGCGGCTACGCCTTATCCGGCCTACCTTCACCCCAGCTCTAAGGCTTGCGCCAGCAGGGGGATTCCCGTCGCATCACCTGAGTCCCCTCATCCACACGACGATACGTTTGTTTATTGCCTTACTGCCAAGCTGAATCGTTAAAGCTGAAAACAATATAGATCACATATCCTGGTAATAAATACGTATTACTTAGCAAAATAATACGACTTTCATCTCATTTAACATCATAAAAACGGCCACTTTCTCACCAGGTGAGGCGCTTCACATTTTACTCACCCCCATGCCGGTAGATTTCACACGTCAATGACACAATCGATTCAGCAAAAAGGGAATAAAAATGAAAAAGACATTGGTTCTGACGACGATCGCCCTGCTGGTTTCCGGCTCGGCCGCGGCAAAAACATGGGTGCTGACGAACGCTGAAGAGGGTATGGATAAAGGAAACTGGCAGATCAACAGCGATCAGCTGAAGGTGAAAGATCATGCGTTCAGCATTGAGCAAAAAGTCCTGCACGGCGGTAAGCAGGAAGGCAGCAAAATCCTCACCATTCATAGTAAAGACGGCCTGACCATCACCCTGAGCCCGACACGCGGCATGAACTTGCTGCGTATTGAGGGTTTCGGCAGCCGGATGGGCTGGGATTCGCCGGTTAAAGAGGTCGTCAACCCGGCGTTTATCAATCTGGAAAGCCGCAATGGCCTCGGCTGGCTGGAAGGATTCAACGAGATGATGGTCCGCTGCGGCTATGAATGGACCGGCCATCCGGTGACCGCGGACGGGCAAATTTATACCCTACACGGCAAGGCGGGCAACACGCCGGCCTCTCTGGTGGAGGTGGAGGTGGCCGACAGCGCGCCGTATGAAATCCGCATCCGCGGGCTGGTGAAAGAGAGCACCTTTAAAAAAGCCGATCTGCAGACCCTGACCGAACTGCGCTACGTGCCGGGTAGCAACAGCTTCAGCTTACATGACGTCTTAACCAACCATGCCGACTATCCGCATGATTATCAGATCATCTACCACAGCAACTTCGGCACCCCGATCCTCGAAGAAGGCGCGCGTTTCCTCGCCCCGATCTCCAGCATCAGCCCGTTCAATGATTACGCGAAGAGCGGGTTAAAAACCTGGCAAACCTATCAGGGACCGACTAAAGATTTTGACGAGATGGTATTTAATATTCAGCCCCTGGCCGATGAAAATCACCAGACCCTGGCCGCCGTGGTCAACAAAGCGGGCGATAAAGGGGCCTCTATTCAGTTTGATACCCGTCAGCTGCCGGTCCTGACGCTGTGGAAAAACACCGATACCGTCAAGCAGGGCTACGTCACCGGTATCGAACCGGGGACCAGCTACGCCTATCCGGTCACCATTGAACGCAAACAAAAACGCGTGAAGCAGCTGCAGCCGGGCGCCAGCGCGCAGTTTGATCTAACCTACACCCTGCTGCACGACAGCGCCCAGGTAGCCGCCGTTGAGCAGAAAATCGCTAAGATTCAGGGCGATAACAAAGTCGCGGAGAACGAGACGCCGATCGCCAAAGAGTAACAGCGCCGCCAGTCGAATGCCCGGAGCGGTACGCCGAGCCGGGCTACTCCCGCCCCATCACCTCGTGCCCGAGATCCCGGGCAAACTGCTGATACTGCCGCTCACCGAGCGGCTGCGGGTAGCTCAGCACCAGCAGCTCATGATCCGCAATGCCCTGATGATAGCTCGGGTGATGATGCGCCCAGGGATTAGCATGGAACCCCATCGACTGATAAAAGCGCAGCCGTTTATGGGCGATGGCCGTGGTTAGCGGATCGATTTCCAGAATGGTCAGCGGGGCGCGCGTCAGGATCTGCGCCAGCAGCTGTTTACCATAGCCGCGGGAGCGCAGCGTGTCGTCGATCGCCAGATGTTCGATATAACCGTAGCCGGCAAACTGCCAGCAGCCGCTGAGGCCGACAAAGACGCCTTCATCGAACCATGCTTCCAGCGCGTAGCGCGGGTGGCTCAGCGCCTGACGTTTGGCCTCGCTTTCGCGCTGCTCGTGACACGGAAAGGCGCGCGCGTAAAGCGCGTCCAGCATGGCGAAATGGGGCGAGTCGGTAGAACGTACGCTTTCGCAGGTCAGCATCACACAATTCCTGGTAGCTAAAATAAAACTGCCCTCACGCGGAGGGCAGTTACCGGAGGCGTACGCGCTTATTCAGCCGCGGCCGCTTTTTGCGCCAGCTTATCCAGCAGCTTCTGATGAATACCGCCGAAGCCGCCGTTGCTCATCACCAGGATATGGTCGCCCGGGTGGGCGGTTTTGACCACCATCTCCGCCAGGGTATCGACGTCGGCGCTCCAGTGGGCCGGCTGGACGCAGGCTTCCGCCACTTCCGCCACCTGCCACGGAATATGCTGCGGCTGCAGGAGGAACACTTCATCGGCGCGGCCGAGAGACGGCGCCAGATCGTCCTTGCAGACGCCCATTTTCATGGTGTTAGAGCGCGGCTCCAGCACGGCGAGAATGCGCGCGGTACCGCCTACTTTACCGCGCAGCGCCTGCAGCGTGGCGAGGATTGCCGTCGGATGATGGGCGAAATCGTCATACACGGTGACGCCGTTGGCTTCGCCCCGCAGCTCCAGGCGACGGCGGGCGTTGATAAAGCTGCCCAGCGCGTTCGCGGCATCCGCCGGCAGCACGCCGACGTGACGCGCCGCGGCAATCGCCATCAGGCCGTTATGCATATTATGCTCGCCGACCAGCGCCCACTTCACTTCGCCGACCTTTTCGCCGTCGAGTAAGACTTCCCACTGCGAGGCGTCGGCGTTCAGTTTTTTCGCCTGCCAGTGGCCCTGCTCGCCCACCAGCTCCTGCTCGCTCCAGCAGCCCATCGCCATCACCTGCTTCAGGTTGATGTCGTTCTCCGGCAGGATAATTTTGCCTTTGCCCGGCACGATGCGCACCAGATGGTGGAACTGTTTCTGAATCGCCTTCAGGTCATCAAAGATGTCCGCGTGGTCGAACTCAAGGTTGTTGAGGATCAGCGTCCGCGGGCAGTAGTGAACAAACTTGGAGCGCTTGTCGAAGAAGGCGCAGTCATATTCGTCGGCTTCAATGACGAAGAACGGGCTGTCGCCCAGGCGCGCGGAGACGTCGAAATTGCCCGGAACGCCGCCAATCACGAACCCCGGTTTATAGCCGCAGGCTTCAAGGATCCAGGTCGCCATGCCGGCAGTGGTGGTTTTGCCGTGGGTCCCGGCGACGGCCAGCACCCAGCGATCGCGCAGCACGAAGTCGTGCAGCCACTGCGGGCCGGACATATAGGGAATATTATTTTCCAGCACCGCTTCAACGCACGGGTTGCCGCGAGTCATGGCGTTACCGATGATCACCAGGTCCGGCCGGGGCTCCAGCTGGCTGGGGTCATAGCCCTGAATTAAATCAATCCCCTGGTTTTCCAGCAGGGTGCTCATCGGCGGATAGACGTTAGCATCCGACCCCGTTACCTCATGACCGAGGGAGCGCGCCAGCATGGCCAGCCCCCCCATAAACGTGCCACAGATTCCTAAAATATGAATGCGCATTCGTCATTTCCTTTTCTTATCCGGGGCACATTTTACCCATATCCCGGGCCCTGGCGAAATGCATTTCAGGCGAATCTGTATTTTGCTGGCGCGATTCACCTGTGCGCACTTTTTTGATTCTTTGTTAAGATTGTTGCGTTCGTTTTACTCAACATAAAAATGCAGGGAACGAGTTATGAAAACGTTAGGTGAGTTTATTGTTGAAAAGCAGCACGAGTTCTCCCACGCCACCGGTGAGCTGACTGCTTTGTTGTCAGCAATAAAGTTGGGCGCCAAGATCATCCACCGCGATATCAACAAGGCCGGTCTGGTCGATATCCTGGGTGCCAGCGGTGCTGAAAACGTTCAGGGCGAGGTTCAGCAAAAACTCGATCTGTTCGCTAATGAAAAATTAAAAGCCGCACTGCGAGCACGCGATATTGTTGCCGGGATCGCCTCTGAAGAAGAAGATGAGATTGTCGTCTTCGAAGGGTGTGAACACGCCAAATACGTGGTGCTGATGGACCCTCTGGATGGCTCCTCTAACATCGACGTTAACGTCTCTGTCGGTACGATCTTCTCTATCTACCGTCGCGTGACGCCTGTCGGCACGCCGGTGACAGAAGAAGACTTCCTGCAGCCGGGCAACAAGCAGGTGGCCGCGGGCTATGTGGTCTACGGATCGTCGACGATGCTGGTGTATACCACCGGCTGCGGCGTTCACGCCTTCACCTACGACCCGTCCCTTGGCGTCTTCTGTCTATGCCAGGAGCGCATGCGCTTCCCGGAGAAGGGCAATACCTACTCCATCAACGAAGGCAACTACATCAAATTCCCGCAGGGCGTGAAGAAGTACATTAAGTACTGTCAGGAAGAGGACAAAGCGACTCAGCGTCCTTATACCTCACGCTATATCGGCTCGCTGGTGGCGGACTTCCACCGCAACCTGCTGAAAGGCGGCATCTATCTCTATCCGAGCACCGCCAGCCACCCGGAAGGCAAGCTGCGCCTGCTGTATGAATGCAACCCGATGGCCTTCCTCGCCGAACAGGCGGGCGGTAAGGCCAGCGACGGTAAAGAGCGTATTCTGGATATTATCCCGGAAAGCCTGCATCAGCGTCGCTCCTTCTTCGTCGGCAACAACCACATGGTAGAAGACGTCGAGAACTTTATTAAAGCGTTCCCGGACGCCTAAGCGCCCTGCCCGCTCCTCCCGCGCCTGCGGGAGGAGCATTTCTTAGCGACTCCCCGCCCCGCTCACCCGCGTCACCGCCGCATTTTGCCGATTTTCCCACAGCACGGTCAGACCACGCTGCAGCGCGATAAAGATAAACAGCAAAATGCCGATGGCGATTTTCGTCCACCATGAGCTGAGGGTGCCGTCGAAGTTGATGTAGGTCTGAATCAGCCCCTGGATCGCCACCCCGAACAGCGTTCCCAGCACGGTACCGACGCCACCGCTGAGCAGCGTACCGCCGATCACCACCGAGGCAATCGCATCCAGCTCGACGCCGACGCCCGCCAGCGCATAGCCCGCCTGGGTATAAATGGAAAAGACAATCCCGGCCAGCGTCGCCAGTCCGGTGGAGAGCATATAGATACGGATCGTGGCGCTGCGAGTCGAGATCCCCATCAGATTCGCCGACATGGCGTTGCCGCCGATGGCATACACCTGGTTGCCAAAGCGGGTGCGATGGGCGACAAAAATACCGGCCACCACCACCAGCAGCATCAGCAGTCCCATGGCGCTGAGACGACCGCCGCCGGGAATGGTCCATGCCAGCCCGGACAGGGTGTCGTACACTGGGTGGTTAATCGGAATCGACTCCTCTGACACCAGATAGCTCACGCCGCGCAGGAAGAACATGCCGGCGAGGGTGATGATAAAGGCCGGGATCTTCAGGGCGTCAATCAGCAGCCCCATAAACGCGCCGAAGGCGCAGCCCATCACCAGCACCAGCGGAAAGGCCACCAGCGGCGAGATTCCCCAAAAGCCAATTGCTTTGGCGAGGAAGACGCCGGTAAAGGCGATCACCGACCCCACCGACAGATCGATCCCGCCGGAGAGGATCACAAAGGTCATGCCCACGGCGATGATCCCGAGGAAGGCGTTATCCGTCAGGATATTGCAGATCACCCGCGTTGAGGCAAAACCGGGGAACTGGGTCAGGCAGTAGAGGTAGCCCAGCACAAACACCGCAAGGGTGATCATCAATGGTAAATTACGTTTTATCATGGCCGCGTACCCCTTTCAGTAAACCGATAAAGCGCGGCGACTGGACAATCAGTACGCACAGCACCACCACCGCTTTCACCACCTGGTTGAGCTCCGGCGGGAAGCCGGAGAGCAAAATCCCGGTGTTCATTCCCTGGATAATCAGCGCCCCCACCACCGAGAGCAGCAGGTTAAAGCGCCCGCCCATCAGCGAGGCGCCGCCGATGACCACCGCCAGAATGGCGTCCAGCTCAAGCCATAGCCCGGCGTTATTGGCATCCGCGCCGCGAATGTCCGCCGCCACGATGATCCCGGCGATCGCCGCGCAGACGCCGCTCAGGACATAGGCCAGCATCACCACGATGCGGGTATTGACGCCGGCGTTTTTCGCCGCGCGGATGTTGATCCCTACCGCCTCAATAAACATGCCCAGCGCCGTTTTACGGGTAAACAGCCAGAACAGCAGCAGCGTAGCGGCGGCGACGATCACCGGCGTCGGAAACAGCAGAAACGATCCGCTGCCGAGCCACGCCAGGGCCGGGGAATCAAAGGTGACGATCTGCCCGGCGGTGATCAACTGCGCCACTCCGCGCCCGGCCACCATCAGGATCAGCGTCGCCACAAAGGGCTGGATCTTAAGGACCGCCACGAGGATGCCGTTCCACAATCCGGCCAGCGCGCCCGCGGCCAGCGCGGCCAACAGCACCACCGGCAGGCTGTGCCCGGCGACGGTCATCGAGGCGGCCGTCGCGCCGGCAATCGCCATCACCGCCCCTACCGACAGGTCGATGCCGCCGGTGGCGATCACCAGCGTCATGCCAATCGCCAGCAGCGCCACCGGCGCGGCGCGGTTGAGAATATCGATCGGGCTGCCAAACAGGCGGCCATCCTGGAGCACCACCTGATAAAAATGGGGCGCCACCAGGCTGTCTACCAGCAGAACCAGCAGCAGGGCAATAATCTGCGGGGTGCCCTTCGGCCAGGTGAAGCGTCGCTTCTCCGGGCCGGTTTGCGAAAGAGATCGAGGCATCATGGGTTACTCCTTATGCCGCAATAGCGTTCATGATCGCCGGAACAGAGAGCTCGGCGAGCGGGATCTCCGCCACCTGTCGGCGATCGCGCAGGATAATGACCCGATCGGCGTAACCCACCAGCTCCTCCAGTTCAGAAGAGATAACCAGCAGCGCCAGGCCATCGGCGCAGAGGGTTTCAATCAGGCGAATAATTTCCGCATGGGCGCCGACGTCGATGCCGCGGGTCGGCTCATCGAGGATCAGGAACTGCGGTTTGGTCAGCAGCCAGCGGGAGAGCAGCACCTTCTGCTGGTTGCCGCCGGAGAGAAACTCGATCGGCTGCTCGGCGCTCGGAGTACGGATCCCCAACTGGCGAATAAAGCGCTCGGCGATCTCATTCTGCTCCCGGCGGGGGATCGGCCGCAGCCAGCCGCGCTGCGCCTGCAGGGCGAGAACGATATTTTCCCGCACCGAGGCAGCGGCGATAATGCCGTCGGTTTTGCGATCCTCCGGACAGAAGCCGATCCCGAGGCAGGACGCCTGATGCGGGGAGCGCAAGGTCTGCGGTTTGCCTTTGATCCACGCCTTCCCGCTGTCCGCCGTTTTAATGCCGAAGATCACCTCGGCGGTTTCCGTGCGTCCGGAACCCAGCAGGCCGGCGAGGCCTACAATTTCTCCCGGGCGGACCTGCAGGTCGAACGGGGCGATGGTTCCTTTTTTACCGTAGCCTTCAAACGCCGCTACCGGTTTATCGCTCAGCAGGGTACGGCCCGCCCGCTGCAGGGCATTGTGGTCCAGTTCGCGACCCAGCATCATTTTCACCAGCTCAATCTGCGGCAGCTCGCGGGTCTCGCGGCAGCCGACGAAGCTGCCGTTACGCAGCACGGTGATGCGGTCGCTGACCGCATAGACCTGGTCGAGAAAATGGGTGACGAAGATCAGGCTGACGCCGTTATCCCTGAGCTGGCGCATCAGGGTGAACAGCATCTCCACCTCCTGGGTATCGAGGCTGGCGGTGGGCTCGTCGAGGATCAGCACTTTGGCCGACAGGTCGATGGCCCGACAGATAGCGACGATCTGCTGCATCGCCACCGAAAAGCGGTTCAGCGGCTCGCGCACGTCGAGGGAAAAGCCGTAGGAGGCCATCAGCGCCGTCGCCCTGGCCTCCATCTCTTTACGTCGCAGCAGACCAAACCGCCGCGGTTCACGGCCGATGAACAGGTTATCCGCCACCGACATATTAGGCAGCAGGTTCACTTCCTGGTAGACGGTGCCGATCCCCAGCTGCTGGGCATGGGCGGTATTTTTGGGCGAAATAGCCTGGCCTTCCAGCCAGATAGTGCCGCGATCGGCATGGTAAACGCCGGTCAGCGCTTTGATCAGCGTCGATTTTCCGGCGCCGTTTTCGCCCAACAGGGCCATGATTTCGCCGCGCCGCAGGCTAAAGTTGACGTTATCCAGCGCCTTAACGCCGGGGAAGAATTTACTAAGTCCTTCGGTGCGAAGGATCTCCTGGTGTGCCTCGGCGCTCATAATCGATGTCACCTTCAAATGATGTCAGGTTACCCCGGGTCGCGCTGGGCTTCCCGGGGTTTCTGGAACGCTGCTTTTTACCCTCTCCCACCGGGGAGAGGGATGGAATGAGGGGCTCCCCACTCAGTAGCCCATATTTTTCTTCTTCTCTAACTCTTCTTTCGCCGTATCCGGCAGATACAGCGTCGATTTGGTAATGGTCAGCTTCTCCGGCAGGGTGCCGTCTTTTTTGTATTTCTCCAGCGCATCAAACGCCGGGCCGGCCATATTTGGCGTCAGTTCGACGCTGGCGTTGGCTTCACCAGCGATCATCGCTTTATAGATATCCGGCACGCCGTCGATGGAGCCGGTCAGAATATCTTTGCCCGGCTTCAGGCCAGCTTCTTTAATGGCCTGGATGGCGCCGATGGCCATATCGTCGTTATGAGCGAACACCATGCAGATGTTTTTGCCGTTATTCTCAGCTTTGATAAAGCTCTCCATGACCTCTTTCCCTTTACTGCGGGTGAAATCGCCGGACTGGGAGCGGATAATTTTGATATTCGACGCTTTGGCAATCGCGTCGGCGAAGCCTTTCTTACGATCGATGGCCACGCTGGCCCCAACGGTGCCCTGCAGTTCAACGACGTTACACGGCTTACCGTCGACGGTTTTCACCAGCCAGTCGCCAATCAGCTGGCCTTCCAGCACGTTGTTGGCGGTCACGGTGGTCATGTAGAGATCTTTATCTTTAACATCAATGGAACGGTCGAGGAGGAAAACCGGGATCTTGGCCTCTTTCGCCTCTTTCAGCACCGGTTCCCAGCCGGTGGCCACCACCGGCGCAATGAAGATCGCGTCGACCCCTTGAGCGATAAAGGAACGCACTGCTTTGATCTGGTTTTCCTGTTTTTGCTGACCATCAGCGATCTTCAGGGTGATACCGCGCTTGGCGGCCTCCTCTTTCGCGACGCTGGTTTCCGCCGCACGCCAGCCGGATTCAGAACCGACCTGCGAAAAACCTACGGTTAGCGGGGCAGCTATCGCCATAGACGACATAGCTGCGGAAACTGCTGTGACAAGAAGTAAGCGCTTCCACATAAGGGTATCCTCGTAGGGTTATTGTTGGTTAAAGTCTCACCTGCGGACAAACTATAGACAATCGGTGATGTAACTGAATGCGTTACATCACACTTCAAAAAAGTAAATGAGATGTTAATGTCGGCCCTACTGCCCAGCGGAGAGCCGATAAGGCTTCGCAGGGAGCGCGGCTGTTGCGGTTTATGACGTTTTTTTAAGCAGTATGATAAATCAATCACATGCAATGAAAACGGTTACATAAATTTATTCATGATGTGGCTATGTTTATGGATTTTCATGTCATTATTACGCGAAAAATTCGGAGCACTCTGCGGCGATATCGGGAAAAAGAAGCGAAGACTTTCGATGTGAGTTGGCTATAATACCGAGCACTTGTTTGCCATACATTTTAAAGGAAACAGACATGAGCTTACTCAACGTACCTGCGGGCAAAGATCTGCCGGAAGACATCTACGTCGTGATCGAAATCCCGGCGAACGCAGATCCTATCAAATACGAAGTCGACAAAGAGAGCGGTGCACTGTTCGTTGACCGTTTCATGTCCACGGCAATGTTCTATCCGTGCAACTACGGCTACATCAACCACACCCTGTCCCTGGACGGCGACCCGGTTGACGTGCTGGTCCCGACTCCGTACCCGCTGCAGCCGGGCTCCGTGATCCGCTGCCGTCCGGTTGGCGTTCTGAAGATGACCGACGAATCTGGTGAAGATGCGAAACTGGTTGCCGTACCGCACACCAAGCTGAGCAAAGAATACGATCACATCAACGATGTGAACGACCTGCCGGAACTGCTGAAAGCCCAGATCACTCATTTCTTTGAGCACTACAAAGATCTGGAAAAAGGCAAGTGGGTTAAAGTCGACGGTTGGGACAACGCGGAAGCGGCGAAAGCCGAAATCGTTGCCTCTTTCGAGCGCGCTAAGCAGAAGTAATTCTGTCTCAGGCAGGGTCATCCCCTGCCTGATTGCGGCACGGATAGCCGCGATAACACCATGGAGGGTGTCCCGTGAAAAGCGTTCGCTATTTCACCCTTAACTTTTCTGGCTTCACGACCGCCGCCTGTGAAAAACAGGGGTATCTGCGCCTTATCGCCGGCGACCATGTCTTTTATACCGATAAACGCTATTTTAACGACCCCTCGCTTTTTGACCGCCTGACGATCAATCAGCCTCTGCACCTTGGCGTCCGCCGCCTGGACAACGGCAGTTACTGGATCCACTGGCTCAGCGATGGCGAAACGCTCCTTGAGCCCAGTCAACGGGTAAAGCGCTGGGCCCGGCCGCTGCTGAGTATCAGCCTGCTGACGCTCATCGTCGCTCTTATCCCGCTCATGATGAGCACCTCAGAATGGGGAAGGTTCGGCTTCGGCATTATCGCGATACTGGCCTTCATCGCGTTGTTAACCGGCCTCTGCGAGCTACTGTTCCACCGGGCGCTAAAAATGCACCCCGCCATGCGCGATCTGTTGGCGAAGATGGCGCAGGCCCGCCGCCGCGACTTTTCCTTTTGCCAGCCGCTACCGACTACGGCGCAAACCCTCCGCCAGTCGGCGAAGCCTTTTACGCAAGCCCTGCCGGAACGCTATGCCGTCCGGACGGGAAAAATTAGCAATATCATTTTTAAGAAATGGTTCGCGGGGAACCCAACGCGGGAATACCATGGCGTTGGGATACAATGCGACACGGCGCCGCTGGCCTTCTTCTGGCAGAACGGCTTCGCCAACTTCGGCCTGCATCCCTTTTTTTACCGCCGTCAACCGCCCTTTCTCGCTATCGGCGATCGGATAGTCGTCGTCTACCAACGGAAAGATAACGACGTCCAGGCGTTATACAACGTCAGCGACGGGGGCGCTTTTCTGAAAAATCATCCCTGTTATCCCGGTGACCGGCAAATGTCGCTAGTCTATAACCTGTTTTATGGCATGGTGCTGGTGATGTACCTCCTCATACTCGGCATGTCGCTAAATAACCCATACAAACCAGCCAGGGGATTTGGGTGGTTAATTCAGGATTCACTGGACATGCTGTCCCTATTATTACTCAGTTTCGGCGGGATCCTGGCGGTACTGGAGCTGATTGGCCCGACGGCCTGGTTATTGTCACACCGGGTGGCTGACTGGATGAAGATGCGCTCGGCGATGCGGCACTACCTGCAGGGAGCGGCCCGCCATACCGCGCTCGAGGAGATCATGTAATGTTCAGCACCCCAACACGACGATTATTATTCCTCGCGCTGACGACGTTGGCTTCCGCGATGTGGCTGGCGAAGGATCATCTCCCGCTCTGGTAAGGAGTGGGTCGGCAACGCGTGATACGTAAAACACCATCATTTCATCAAGGAAGGAACCTTGTGAAACAGACCCATTATTTCACCGTGAATTTTACCGGCTTCACCACTGCCGCCTCGGAAGAGCAAAGCTATTTACGCCTCATTGCAGGCGAGCATGCCTTTTATACTGATAAACGCCATTTTAAAGACCCCTCGCTTTTTGACCGTCTGAGGCTCGGCCAGCCGCTACATATCGGCACTTGCCGCCTAAAGGATGGCAGTTACTGGATCCACTGGTTAAGCGATGGCCATATTTTGCTCGAACCTTCCCGGCAGCCGCTGAGTATTAAAAAGCTTCTTCGACCTGTCGGCTTGGTCTTTTTTGTTTGCTTGATCATTCTCGCTTGTGCTCCATGGTTGGATATTTTTTTATTATTATGTTTTATCACAATGTTGGTGAATCCCTTCGGCATCTTCTCTTTTTGCTCTTGCAATTTCTCACTCAGGTTACGTGTTCTCAATGCGAAAATGCAGCGAACGAAGCAAGGCGATATTTCATTCTGTCAGCGTCTGGAAATTCTACCCGCTACTTCTGAAAGGCATCCACCATCGGCCAACAACGAGATAGCGCTGCCAAAAGAATTTGCGCTTGAAGAAGGCGTGATTCTGAATAGTTATTATCAAATATGGTTCGCTACGAGGGTAAGGCCTTATTTTATCAAAGAAGGCGCCTGTTTTCAGCTGGCGACTCGTCACTCGTTTTTTTCAGCGCACTTGACCTGGCTGAGCGATGCCCTGAATAATCGTTGTCGCCCGCCATTTCTTGCCGATGGGGACTGGGTTATCGCCGCACGCCGGCATGGATACGATGATCTTCAGGCGTTATACAATGTCAGTGATGGCAGTGTTTATTTAAAAAATAGCCCCTTTCATCCCGGCAATCAGCAGATGGCATCAATTTATAAAATCGCGTACGGCCTCGTACTCATAGTGATGTTTTTTACGCTCACCATCAAACTGCACGACCCCATGCTTAATCTGGGCAGTTGGCCATTTTATCGTGAAATGCTTACCAGGCTGACAGGCACCCTGCTCCCGATTAACCTGCTGTTAATAGTGATGGAGTTTGTCCGTATGATTGCCCATCCCCTGTCACGTCGGGTGGCCGGTAGAGTGAAGGTACATCAGGCCATATTACGTTATGCCAGACGTCAGGGCGCCAGAATGACGCCATGGGAACTGAAGTAATAAAAAACAACGCCACCCGAAGGTGGCGCTGTCGTGGTTAATACTGGTCGCGATCCAACCAGTTGCCGTTCGCTATCAACGTACAACCCTCAACGGAACGTTGATAGACATACATCCATGCGCTGCCGTAAGGCGTCTGAATCAGGTGGCGCGCATACTCGCCCCCCTTGGTGCGCAGCGCATCCAGTTCGGCCAGCGTCGATGCATCAATACGATAAACTTCACCATGTACTGTGCCTTCGCCGGGCACCGCGCCTGGATAGTGGCCCAGGCTGTACAGCTGATAATCGTCGACACTATGAGCGCCCAGCCACTGGGCGTTGGTCATCCAGTGGCTGTTGCCTTGTTTGCGTCGTAAACTGCCGTAAACAAATATTCGCATTGCTAAAACTCAAACTGATAGAGCAAATCGAGCGCCTGGTCGATGCCAGACACCGCTTCCACATATAGCTTAGGCATCAGGCGATAACGTAAAGTCAGCGTCGCCAGGGAATCGAAGATACCGACCCCGTATTTTACCTGCAGACCCGGCAGTACATAGCCGCTGACCACCACCTGGGAAGAATCGCCTACCCCTTCGGTGTCCAACGCCAAGTTGCTTACGCCAAACGTCTCGCCGATTTTACCCACAACCTGACCACTTTGTGCAACCCCCATACCAATAAGCATTGAGGTCATCGCGGCGCTATCGCTCTGACCACTACTCAAACCCTGGCCGCGCAGCAGATAAGACAGCGCTTCCTGCTGGGACATAACCGGATCAGAGAAGATCTCCGCTTTCGGCTGATCGGCGGAGCCGGTGACGCGAACGCCGGCGATCACATCGTCTTCGGTGGCATCCGGGTTACGAATCGCTTCGATATTCAGCAACGGCTGATCCGGCGGACCGGAGAACAGCAGCTCCCCTTTGCGGACAATCAAGTCCTGACCATAGGCGTGGAAACGGCCGTCCGGAATATTAATCTGCCCGTTGAGGCCCAGCCCCTGCTTGTCCTGCGCCACTTTCAAATCACCGGTCAGACGCGCTTTCAGGCCGAAGGCTTCCAGACGAACGTTGTTGCCGACGTGAATGGTCAGGTTGCTGTTGATCGGGATGCTGGCGCTCTGCTGCTTAATCGGCTTGAGGTTTTTATCCAGCATCACTTCATCAGAGGAGACGCCGACCGCGCTCTCCGGCACCTCGTTGACCACGATCCGCGCCCAGGGCACATCCACTTTGCCGTCGAGATTGAACAGGCTTGGCGTGGCGGTAAACACCACATCCGGCGATACATCGAGACGCACCATCGGCGGCACCGTGATCCGCACCCGGCTGCCTTTCGCCGCAATTTGCGCCCGCCAGTTATCGATCTGCGTCCAGTCGGCATTACCGCTGAGGGCGATTTGCCCCTGGCGGGTGTTCACCGTCCCCTGCAGGGTCGAGCGCGTGCCGTTGAAGTTCATCGCCAGCTGGCTCGGCTGCATATCAAACGGCATAAAGTTGCCGTCGATATCCACCCCGCTCAGCTGCATCTGGCCGAACAGCTGCGGACTTTTCACATTACCGCCCAGACGCAGACGGGCGTTGAGCCTTCCCTCTGCCTTTTCACCACGAGCGAAAATCGGGTTGATCATCGCCAGCGAGAAGTTGCTGATATTGACGTTGCCGCCGAGATTACGCCGCCCCTGCGGGTCGGTAACCTGCACTTGCCCATCCAGTTGACCATTGTTGGTCAGGCGGATAAGCCAGCCCAGCTCGGCGCGATTGTTGTGCAGGTCGGCGCTGAGGTTCAGCGTATCGAACGCCACCGGCAACGGCGCGTCGTTGACGACCTGGGTCACCTTGACGTTGCGCCCGCTGAGGGTCACTTTGCCCTGCGGCAGTCCCTCTTTGGTGGTGTCCCAGCTCACATCGGCATTACCAGTAAACACGCCGCTGGCCTGGGTCGCCTCCGGCATAAACGGCTTGAGCATCGCCAGATCGAAGCGGTTGAGATTCACCCGCGCCCGTCCGCTGGCGCCCGCGTCAATGGTTTCAGGCACGCAGAGCTCGGCGTTCGGGTTGGTCCAGCAGTGTGGCCCGATGCTGATTTTCTGCTCCAGATTGCGATAGTCCAGCGCAATGCTGCGCGTCAGCGCTACCGGCCCCACCGGCGTCTGGAAGCGGGTATCGCTCAGCGAGCCCTTCCAGCGTTCGGCCTGACGATCGAAGCTGCCTGCCAGCGTCAGCTGGCCGGAAACCGGATCGCCCTGCACGCGCAGCCGCAGCTCATGCTGTTTCTCTGTACCTTTGGCATTGAGCTGCACCAGGCTGATATTGACCCCCGGCTGGCTGATGCGATCCACCCGCACGTCCAGGTTACCGCCAATCTGATCGGTGGATTTCACATCCCCTTTGACGTTGACCTGGGCGATGGTCAGCTCCTGCCAGCGCAGCGCCCGGGCGGTGATATCGGCCAGCAGCTGCGGCGCATCGACTGTGCCGCGCACTTTTACCAAGCCCTTCGCCGTCCCGCCGAGCCCCGGCAGCGCATTATCCAGGTGCGGCGCATCGATGGTGGCGTCGAGATTAAGATCCTTCACCCCCAGCTCGCCTTTAATATCAGCGCTGTTCGGGCCTAACGCCAGATGCAGTCCCGGGATTTTCCACTGCAGATAGCTGTTACCCTGCAGCGAGCCCGCCACATCCACTTTGTTCTGCTTCACGTTGCCGGTAATTTTCAGCTCCGGCACCGACATCTGCCAGCTGCCGCCGTACAGGCTGCCCTGGGTCTTGATCCGGCCGTTAAGCTTCGACGGCCAGTCCGGCACCTCTTTGGCGGTGTTGATGCCGTCGAGGGTCAGCTCGCCGCGCCAGCTGATCGCCTGCTGCCAGTCGAGCAGCGCCTTCAGCTCGGTTTTCCCTTCCAGGGCGTTGACCGTCAGCTTGTCGAGACTGATCTGCCGTTCATTGCCTTTGGCGTTGAGGGCGATTTTCGCCGGCGGCAGCGATTGACCTTTCACCGCGGTGGAGAAGGCCAGCGCATAGTCGGTCATTTTGCCGCTGAACTTCAGCTGGACATCGTCGGCCTGGAACTGCTTCTCGCCGCTGAACGGCCAGGCGAGCTGCTTACTCTTCAGCTCCATATTGAGCGGCAGCCCGGCCTCCGCCAGCTGCGCATCCGCGCGCAGCGTGGCCGCGACCGGCCCGCTTAAGTCCACTCCGACTTTGAGCGTTTTACGCACTTCGCCGCCCACCTTCAGCTGCACCTTCTCCCCTTTCATCGGGTCGACGTTCAGGGTTCCGGCGAGGGTAATGTTCACCGGCCAGTTATCCTGCAGCTGCGCGCTGCCCGAGGCGCTGACCTTGCCCTGATCGGAGTCGATATCAAGGGCGTCGAGCTTCATCTGGCCGTCAATACTGCTGACTTTCAGCAGCAGGTTATACACGGTGATATCGGTATCGCCGGTCAGGCGCAGCTGCTCGCCGCGGAACGCCTGAATATTGAGGTTCAGCGGCAGATGGACATCGGTCATCGCCGGCAGCACCGGCTGCGAGAAGAGGTCGGTCATCGTCTCGCCGAGCGGTTTTTCCTGCGGCTGCGGGTTGTCAATTTTCGGCTCAACCACCTGCTCCTGCGCCACTTTCGCCACCTTAGGCAGGGCGATCAGCAGCCCCTGCAGCGAGGTCGGCGTCAGGGTCAGATTTTTCTCCTGCCAGTTCAGGCCGGTGGAAAAATCGCGTACGGAGACCGCGGTATCATCGATTTTAACGTTGACGTTATGCAGCGCGACGCGGCTGAGGGTGATCGGATAAGGAGTGGAGAGATTCAGCGGCCCGCTGTCCTCTTCCTCGACCGGCGCTGAGGGCGGCATCTTCTTGGTATCGACGGCGACGTAAATATCGCGCAGCGCGATGTCGTTAACGCACAGGCTGCTGTCCCACAGGCAGCGCAACCTGACGCTGAGGTGAAACTGACCGGCGGTCACCGCCACGCCGGGCTGTTCGTAGCGAACATTATCGAGGGTTAAATCACGCCAGCCACCGGTCACTTTGCCGATTTCCAGCCCCGGTACCCAGCGATCCGCCGCCTTGAACACCAGATGCAAGCCGGTGGTGGTCCCCACCAGGAACCCGACGGTTCCCAGCAGGAGCACTAACACGATTAAGACGCCGAGGCTTATCTTCTTCCATAAACTCATAATTCAGGCCCCAGACCGATGTAAAACTGTAACCCATGCTCTTCTTTGTCGCCGATCGGTCGGGCGATATCCAGCTTGATCGGCCCCACCGGCGACTGCCAGCGCACGCCCACCCCGGCGCCGGTTTTGAAATCGCTCTCGCGAATATCGCTGACCGCTTCGCCGCTATCGACAAACACGGCGCCCCACCATTTACCACTGACGTTGTACTGATACTCCAGCGAGCCGGTGGCCAGCTTCGAGGCCCCGATCAGCTTGCCGTCATCGTCCTTCGGCGAGATAGATTTGTATTTATAGCCGCGAATACTGCGATCGCCCCCGGCGAAAAAGCGCAGATCCGGCGGCACCTTGTCAAAGTTGTCCGCTTCGATCCAGCCAAGGTTGCCGCGCACCACAAAGCGGTGGCGGTCATAGAGGGTACGGATCCAGACGTCCTGGGCCTGCATCACGATGAAGTTGATGTCCGAGCCCCACATGGTGTTGGAGTAATCCACCGAGTAGCGCTGGGAATCGCCCCAGGTAGGCATCAGGCCGCCGCGGGAGCGAGTGCGGTTCACCGAGACCCCAGGATAAATCAGCATGGTGGTGTTGGTGACGTTCGCCTGGGTAAAGTGATCCAAGCTCCAGCGCAGGTTAATCGCTCGCTGCCAGCCGCTCGACATCTCCCAGAAACGCGAGACACCCAGGGTGGTAGAGTCGGCCTGGGTATCATTGAGGTCGGTACGCTTAAAACCGCCCTGCATCAGATAATACTGTTCAAGGGGGCTCTTCAGCAGTGGGACTTTATAGGTAAAGTCGAACTGCTGCTCCGGGGCGGAGAGGCTGACGCTGGAGGTCAGGCTGTGGCCATACGAGTTGACCCATGGTTTTTTCCACGTGGCTTTCACCCGCGGACCGACGTCTGTGGAATAGCCGACCCCAGTTTCCACGGTGTTCTCTTTGCGAGGCGAGACAACGCCCTGCAGAGGCAGCACCTTGGTTTTCCGCGACTTAGCAAAATCAGGCGCCACCACCACCGAACTGAACCAGCCGGTCGCCGCCAGGCGGCGGTTTAGCTCGGCCAGATCCTGCGAGGTGTAGTAGTCGCCCTCTTTAAACGGCACGAGGTTTTGCAGGTATTCATCGCGGATTTGCGAGCCAGAGAAAGTGACGTGGCCAAAGCGATAGCGTTCGCCGCTGTCGTAATCGATATCCCAGAACGCCTGATGACGGTCGAGGGAGACCCCGAGCTGGCTCTTAAGAAACTCGCTGTCAAAGTAGCCTTTGCGCAGGGCGACGCGGGTCAGCGAGCTCTTGAAGCCGTCGTAATCCCCGTGGTTGAGCACCGTCCCGATGGCCGGGCGCGTTTTCAGCAGCGCCAGGTAGTCGCTATCGGTGCGGGCGCCGCCGCGCAGAATCACCTCGGTTCCGCCAATGCGCACCGGTTCTCCCGGGGTCACTTTGGCGATCAGCACCTGACGTCCCCTTTTCGGCGGCGGACGCAAATCAAATTCAATCGTCGGCTCGTAATAACCCAGCGCTTTCAGACCTTCGCGAATGGCGTCATCGACGCGCGCGCGAAAGCGACGATCCGGCGTGACTTCATCGCTCTGGATGGTGGAAAGCTGGGCGCGAACGTTTTTCTCCAGCTCCCCGGATAATCCCTCAACCTGCAAACGCACATTCGCTGCGCTGGCGACCCCGCTGACCAGCAAAAGGCTGGTGACACATAACTGGCGGATTTTTAGCACATTTTCTCCTGAATATCCCTGTTTCCTCTACAGGAAACACTGGCGCCGCTCCACGGCTTAACAAAACCCTAACAACATAGGGTTGAAAAAGTGGCAATAACCCAAATAATTCTTATGTATTAATCTAGACGTATTACGCGTATTTATTGTGTTAAAAGACACGCTTCGTTACAACCTTAACGACGATTTCTGTATTGAGAGGCCAACCGTGAGTCTATTTGATAAAACGCATCTTGTCGCCCAGGCGGATGCGCTGCCTGGACGCAATACCCCCATGCCAGTGGCGACGCTCCACGCAGTTAACGGCCACTCGATGACCAACGTCCCGGCGGGGATGGAAGTGGCGCTGTTCGCCATGGGCTGCTTCTGGGGAGTTGAGCGCCTGTTCTGGCAATTGCCGGGGGTTTACAGCACCGCCGCAGGTTACACTGGCGGCTATACGCCCAATCCGACCTATCGCGAAGTATGCAGCGGCCAGACCGGTCACGCGGAAGCGGTACGCGTGGTTTATGATCCGCAGGTGATTAGCTATGAGCAGTTATTGCAGGTGTTCTGGGAAAATCACGACCCGGCGCAGGGTATGCGGCAGGGTAACGACCACGGCACCCAGTACCGCTCGGCGATTTACCCGCTGACCCCGGAACAGACGGAGGCGGCAAAGGCCAGCCTCGCGCGCTTCCAGGCGGCGATGAACGACGCGCACGATACCCGTCACATCACCACCGAGATCGCCACCGCCAAACCGTTCTACTATGCCGAGGACGATCACCAGCAGTATCTGTATAAAAACCCGCACGGCTATTGCGGCATCGGCGGCATTGGCGTCTGCCTGCCGCCTCAAGCGTAATTCTGATTTCCGCCTCAACAGCGAGGCGGTCAATGAACGCTCTGGCGGCTTTACATTCCCTTACGCTATACTAGCCAGTGTGACAGCCGGTCCAGCGCCTTCGGACCGGTTTTTTATGTATTCCACATTTGAGTTATCAACTTCCCTTCCGAGGATCTGGCCTCAACGGTCAGAAAAGATATGTTAAACAGTATTTTAGTAATACTCTGTCTGATAGCCGTCAGTGCGTTTTTTTCGATATCGGAAATTTCACTGGCAGCCTCACGTAAAATCAAACTGAAACTGCTGGCCGATGAAGGCAACGTCAACGCACAGCGGGTGCTGAAGATGCAGGAGAACCCGGGCACCTTCTTTACCGTCGTGCAGATTGGCCTCAACGCCGTCGCCATTCTTGGCGGTATTGTGGGCGACGCGGCTTTCTCACCGGCGTTTCATAGCCTGCTCAGCGGGTATTTGTCGCCGGAGCTCTCCGAGCAGCTGAGCTTCATCATCTCTTTTACCCTGGTCACCAGCTTGTTCATCCTGTTTGCTGACCTGACTCCGAAACGCATCGGTATGATTGCGCCCGAAACAGTGGCCCTGCGCATCATCAACCCGATGCGCTTCTGCCTGTTAGTCTTCCGCCCGCTGGTGTGGTTGTTTAACGGCATGGCCAACATGATCTTCCGCATCTTCAAACTGCCGATGGTGCGGAAAGACGATATCACTTCCGATGATATCTATGCCGTGGTCGAGGCCGGCGCGCTGGCCGGGGTGCTGCGCAAGCAGGAGCATGAGCTAATTGAGAACGTGTTCGAGCTGGAGTCCCGCACCGTTCCTTCCTCCATGACCCCGCGTGAAAGCGTCATTTGGTTTGATTTGCACGAAGACGAGCAGAGCCTGAAGAATAAAGTGGCCGAACATCCGCACTCGAAGTTCCTCGTCTGTAATGAAGATATCGACCACATTATCGGTTACGTCGATTCAAAAGATCTGCTGAACCGCGTGCTGGCGAACCAGAGCCTGGTGCTGACCGGCGGCGTACAGATCCGCAACACGTTGATCGTGCCGGACACCCTGACCCTGTCGGAAGCGCTGGAAAGCTTCAAAACCGCCGGGGAAGACTTCGCGGTGATCATGAATGAATACGCGCTGGTGGTCGGGATCATCACTCTCAACGACGTGATGACCACCCTGATGGGCGACCTCGTCGGCCAGGGGCTGGAAGAGCAGATCGTCGCCCGCGATGAAAACTCGTGGCTGATCGATGGCGGTACGCCGATTGATGACGTGATGCGCGTGCTGGATATCGACGAGTTCCCGCAGTCCGGGAATTACGAGACCATCGGCGGCTTTATGATGTTTATGCTGCGTAAAATCCCCAAACGCACCGACGCAGTGAAGTTCTCCGGCTATAAGTTTGAGGTCGTGGATATCGATAACTACCGTATCGACCAGCTGCTGGTGACCCGCATCGATAACAAGCCAACGGTGCTGGTGCCGAAGCAGGCGGAAACGGCGGAAAGCCAGAACGCCTGAGCGTAATCTTTTCTCTCTCCTAAGGGCGGATGACCATCCGCCCTTTTTTATGGCTCGAATGTGAAGCGGCTCACGCCCCTCTGC
Source organism: Klebsiella sp. 64 (assembly GCF_018223915.1). Classification (NCBI taxonomy): domain Bacteria; kingdom Pseudomonadati; phylum Pseudomonadota; class Gammaproteobacteria; order Enterobacterales; family Enterobacteriaceae; genus Klebsiella; species Klebsiella sp. 64. The sequence continues at coordinate 70,756 of NZ_JAGRQZ010000040.1, read as the reverse complement.
CGATAGCAGATTACTCCTGCTCGATAGCGAAACGTTCATGACTCCCCGACGCGCAAAAAGGTAACGTTGCTCGCATCAACACGATCATATTCCTGAATAAAGGAAGCGAGGGTTACCATGATAACGTCAAATAAAAATTACTTTATCAGCTGTCTGTTTTTCCTGTTCTTCTTTATAGGTTGGGGATGCTGCTACCCTTATTTATCCCTGTGGTTGACGGAAACCATCGGTATTAACTACACAGACGTCGGCCTGGTTTATTCTTTCACCGCCATTGTCGCCGTCTGCGTTCAGCCATTATTCGGCTTCATCTCCGATAAACTGGTGTATCGTAAGAATCTGATGTGGATGCTGGCGATTATTATCACGTTATTCGCCCCTTACTGGATTTATGTCTTTGCTCCCCTGTTAAAAATAAATGTGTTCTTCGGCGCGCTGGCTGGCGGCCTTTATATTGGCATGGCCTACGGCGCCGGCTGCGGGATTTGCGAAGCCTACATTGATAAAGTCAGCCGCGCCTCCGGCTTCGAATTTGGTCGGGCGCGGATGTTCGGTGGCATCGGCGCTGCGATCGGTACCTTTGCGGCAGGAAAACTCTACGGCATTGATCAGAATATGATTTTCTGGTTGGCCAGCGGCGCAGGCGTCTGTCTTATGGCGATTGTCTGGAAAATGCAGATCAGCGCCCACCCTCAGCAGGGGCGGCTGTCCGGCAAAGCATCGCCGGTTACCCTCCGCGATGCCGTCTCGCTGTTAAAAATTAAAAAATTCTGGTTCTTCGCCCTCTATGTCATTGGCGTCGGGGCGGTCTATGAAACCTATGACCAGCAGTTCGCTATCTATTACAGCCATTTCTTTGAGAGTAAAGCCCGGGGTGCAGAAGTCTTCGGTTATTTAACCACGGGTCAGATTTTCCTTGATGCCATCGTGATGTTCTTTGCGCCATGGTTTGTGAATAAAATCGGCCCGAAAAATGCGCTGTTATACTGCGGGCTGATTATGAGCTTGCGTATTATCGGCTCCGCGTGGGCTATTGGCCCTGTCTCCATCAGTCTGATTAAACTCCTCCACGGTTTTGAAAGCTCGGTACTACTTGTCGCGGCATTAAAATATATTACGGCTAACTTTAATCCTCTGCTGTCAGCGACCGTTTACTTAATTGGCTTCCAATTTTCGAAAAGCTTTAGCTCTATTTTTCTCTCGACCGGTATCGGCCATATGTACCAGAGCATGGGCTTTACCAGTAGCTATATCGTACTCGGCGGTATCGCTCTGTGCTTCACGCTTATTTCTTTTATTACGCTGGATAAAGCGCGTGTCTTCTCTTCACAACCGGTGCCCGCGAATTAATGTAGGAGGTAGTGTGTATGTCTCATTTATTTTATGGCGTGGCGTATTACGATGAATATATGCCGGAAGATCGGCTGGCTAAGGATATCGCCTTAATGCGCGAAACCGGCATTAACGTGGTGCGTATTGCCGAGTCCACCTGGAGTACGCTGGAGCCTGAAGAGGGCCAGTATAATTTCTACCATATCGACCGGGTGCTGGAGGCGATGCATGAGGCCGGCATTGCGGTCATCGTCGGGACGCCCACCTACGCGGTCCCGGCCTGGCTGGCGGCGAAACATCCCGATATTCTGGTCACCACCGTCGCGGGGCAGCAAAAATATGGTCCGCGGCAGATCATGGATATCGTCAACCCGACCTTTCGCCGCTATGCCGAAAAAATTATCCGCACGCTGATGGCCCATGTGCAACACCATCCGGCGATTATCGGCTGGCAACTGGATAACGAAACCAAGCATTACGACAATATTGGCCGCTATATGCAGGAGGGCTTCGTGCGCAGCCTGCAGGAGAAATATCCTGACCTCAGGCAGCTGAATCACGATTTCGGCCTGGATTACTGGAGCAACCGCATTGACCGCTGGCAGGATTTTCCGCCGGTGGAAAACACCATCAACGCCAGCCTCGCCTGCGCCTTCTCCCGCTATCAGCGTCAGCAGGTCACCGAGTATCTGGCCTGGCAGGCGGCCATCGTTCGGGAATACGCCCAGCCGCACCAGTTCGTCACCCACAACTTCGATTTCGAATGGCGCGGTTACTCTTACGGCGTGCAGCCGCGGGTCGACCATTTTGCGGCGGCGCAGGCGCTGGATATCGCCGGCGTCGATATCTATCACCCGAGTCAGGCACACCTGACCGGACGGGAAATCGCCTTTGGCGGCGCCATCACCCGCTCGCTTAAGCCGGGCCAGAACTACTTCGTGCTGGAAACCCAGGCTCAGGGCTTCGCCCAGTGGACCCCCTTCCCGGGCCAGCTACGCCTGCAGGCATTCAGCCATATCGCCTCCGGCGCCGCCATGGTCTCCTACTGGCACTGGCATTCGATTCATAACGCCTTTGAAACCTACTGGAAGGGGCTGCTCAGCCACGACTTCTCGCGCAACCCAACCTGGCAGGAAGCTACCACCATCGGCGCCGATTTCGCCCGCCTGTCCCCGCAGCTGGCGGAGCTGAAGGCCGAAAATGACGTCGCGTTGCTAATAAGTAATGAGGCGATGGACGCTCTCAATCACTTCCTTCCCGGCGACGCCAGGGGCAACATTTATAACGATATCTTCCGCCGCTTCCACGATGCGCTGTATGACCACAATATCAGCCTCGACATCATCCACGATGTGAACGAGGAAACCTCGCGCTACCGGGTGCTGATCGTTCCTGGTCTGTACGCCGCCGATGAGGGCCTGCTAACGCGGATTAACGACTATATCGCCCGGGGCGGCAGAGCGCTGATCGGCTTTAAATCAGGCTTTAGCGATGAAAACGTCAAGGTGCGCAGCAGCGCGCAGCCGGGGGTTTTGCGCCAGAGCTGCGGCGTCAGCTACAGCCAGTTCACCCTGCCGGAAGAGACGACGGTAAGCTCTTGCTGCGCAGAGATTGATTGCCGCAATGACAATCAGGCTGAGCTGTGGATGGAATTGCTGACGCCCGATGACGGGACCCGCACCCTGCTGCGCTACCAGCACCCGGCATGGGGCGAATACGCCGCCGCAACGGAGGCGGATTACGGTCAGGGTCGCGCCCTGTACGTTGGATTTCTGCCGCAGAAGGGCCTGATTAGCCAGCTGTTTGATGTCCTGACGGCGGATCTCACGCTGAACTCGCGAACTTCCGCCTATCGCTATCCGTTAGTGGTTAAAAAGATGCGTAACCGCGCCGGAAATAATATCCACTTCCTGTTCAATTACTCCGGCGAGGCGATGGATGTTGTCAGCGAGACCCTGGGTACCGCGCTGCTGAGCGGGGAGACAGTATACGTCGGCCAGCCGTTGCGCCTCAGGGCCTGGGAATTTACTATCATCGAAAGCTAACGACGCGGCGGCGCTCAGGTGGAAGAGAGAATGGAACTGGATATCAATGAGCTACTCAATTTCTCGCCATTGATGAAGACCTTTACCTTCAATGCCTGGGTCGTCGCAGGCTTCACGCCGATTACCCGCGGCTCCACGCTGGACTACTACATTAATCGCCCGCAGGGGATGAAAGGTTACATCATTAATCTGACCCTGCGCGGCCAGGCGCGGGCGAAAGCGGGCGATGGCTTCCTGCTGTGCCGGGAAAACGATCTGTTGCTGTTTCCTCCCGGCGTGCCCCATCATTACGGCAGGGACGAACACAGCGAGTACTGGGACCATCTGTGGATCTACTTTATCCCCCGCCCCTACTGGATAGACTGGCTGAAGTGGGACCAAACCACCCACGGTATCGGCAAAACAACCATTAACGATCCCGACCAGCTCCAGCAACTGCGCGATCTGTTCTACGAAGTGATACGCCACCACTCTGCGTCCGTACCGCTGTCAGAAGCGCTGGCAATGAACGCGCTGGAGAGATTAATTCTCCGCTGTTTTCAACAGCAACCCATTAGCAACCGCCATGCCCACGACCCTCGGATTAACGCCATCTGTGACTATCTTAACGCCCATATTGCGCAGGAGGTAAAAATCGAGACTCTGGCGGCGATGGTGTTTATCTCCCCTTCACGTCTGGCGCACCTTTTCAAAAATGAACTGGGGCAAACGGTCTATGCGTGGCGGGAAACGCAGCGCATCAACCGCGCCAGGTGGCTTATTCAGAGCACTTCGCTCCCACTTAACAAAATTGCTTTATCGGTGGGCTACAGCGATCCGGTCTATTTCACCCGCTTGTTTCGTAAACATAACGGCATCCCACCGGGCGAATATCGCAAACGCTATGCGGAAATGAAGGGCTAAAAACATCAACGGCTCCCATCGGGAGCCGTCTTTTACCTACTACGTACTGCTACGTGCCAGGTTATGCCATCTCAGTTTGCAGACGCAACACCTGACGATTGACTTCGGACATCACTGACAGATGCAGCTTGTCCTTGACCTTCGGGATAAGGATTTTGCCCTTATCAAATTCAAATGCGCCAACGTCCTTGATGTACAACCGTCCACGAAACAGGATCTTCACGTACTTCGCCACTTGCAGCGGATTGTAGCGTTGGAAAATTTTCATTCTTCTCTCCTGCCAGGGTTACGCTCTTGTGGTGCCACAGTTAGCCCACGTCTTGGGAGCGCAAATTTTAATGCCCTAAAACTATAGTCCAGAATCTCAGAGGGACCCAGTATGTATAAGTTTATTTACCCTTTGATGACAATAATTCAGAATTTTCGTTTCAGACATACGATGAAGTAAGTATAAGTCGCCGTTTTACGACTAATTTGTGCGTCAACACGCAAACTGGCATCCTCATTGCGGGTAATCACCGCCAATCGCACTTATGATTAAACGAGACCAAGTGGTCGGATCACCTGCATAAAAATGATTAAGGATTGCGCATGACCCTACGTAGCATACTGGCCGCCTCGTTACTGCTTCTCCCGCTGCTGGCCACAGCGCATAACTTCGTCGACGGCCAGCGCGTGGCGCCCGTTGGCGTCGCGGATCGGGGAGAGCTTATTCTGGATAAGGATAAGTTTAGCTATAAAAACTGGAATAGCGCCCAGCTGGCGGGAAAAGTGCGCGTGGTCCAGCACATCGCCGGACGCTCGTCAGCAAAAGAGAAGAATGCCAACCTGATCGAGGCGATTAAAGCGGCGGGCTTCCCGCACGATCGCTATCAGACCACCACCATTGTAAACACTGACGACGCCATCCCGGGCACCGGGATGTTTGTACGCAACAGCATTGAAAGTAATAAAAAGCTCTTCCCATGGTCGCAATTTATCGTCGACAGCAACGGCCTGGTGCGGAAGGCCTGGCAGCTGGACGAGAAGAGCTCAGCGATCGTGGTGCTGGATAAGAACGGGCGTGTGCAGTGGGCTAAAGACGGCGCCCTCACCCAACAAGAGGTGCAGCAGGTGATCGACCTGCTGCATAAATTGCTTAATAAATAGAGACCCGGAAGCCGGGGTTGAGGAAGGATTCACGCGGCGTGTAGTCGAGGGTTTTCCCCTGCCAGTCGTGAACATGCGCCCCGGCGGCCACCGCGACCGCATGGCCGGCGGCAGTGTCCCAGGTGCTGGTCGGCCCGAAGCGCGGATAGAGCTGGGCCTGACCTTCCGCCACCAGGCAGAATTTCAGCGACGAACCGATTGAGGTGGTCTGGTGTTCGCCAAGTTGCTCAAGGTACTCCTGCAGCTCCGGATCGTTGCTGTGGGAGCGGCTAATCACCACCAGCGGCGGACGGGCATCGCGGACCTGGATCTGCTTGCGTACGCCGCACTCTTCTTTCCAGGCTTTGCCATTTTGCGCGCTGTACATCACCTTCATCACCGGCGCATAGACAACGCCCAGCGTCGGCTTGCCGTTTTCAATCAGCGCGATATTGACGGTGAATTCGCCGTTACGCTTAATAAACTCTTTGGTGCCGTCCAGCGGGTCGACCAGCCAGTAGCGCTGCCAGTGCTGGCGCACTTCCCACGCCGGCGGGTCCTCCTCGGAGAGGATCGGGGTATCCGGATCCAGCGCCTGCAGGCCGCTGACAATGACTTTATGCGCTGCGATATCCGCCGCCGTGACCGGAGAATCATCTTTCTTGCTGGCGACGTTGATCGGCTGGTTTCCATCGTAGACTTCCATGATGGCATCGCCCGCATTCCGTGCAAGCTGACATACTTGTTCTAACATTCTCCACCTCGTCTGGTTACAGTGGCGTTAACTCGTTGTTTTATTTATATCGCATCACCGCGAGTTCCGCTATCTGTGATAACGATGGCGGTTTCTCTGCCCGCTTTTCTGGCAAGATTCACATTTCTGTAAGCAACAGAATATAAATACATTTTCTTCTGTGCTATCGCTCATAAAAAAGGACGCCTCTGATGATTAAGTTTAGCGCAACGCTCCTGGCCACGCTGATCGCCGCCAGCGTCAACGCCGCGACGGTCGACCTGCGGATCATGGAAACCACCGATCTGCACAGCAATATGATGGACTTCGACTATTACAAAGATGCCGCCACGGAGAAATTCGGCCTGGTGCGTACCGCCAGCCTGATCGAACAGGCGCGGGCAGAAGTTAAAAACAGCGTGCTGGTGGATAACGGGGATGTGATCCAGGGGAGCCCGTTAGGCGACTATATGGCGGCAAAAGGGCTCAAAGAGGGCGATGTACATCCGGTGTATAAGGCGATGAACACCCTGAATTACGCCGTCGGCAATCTGGGCAACCATGAGTTCAATTACGGTCTCGACTTCCTGCACAAGGCGCTGGCCGGGGCGAAGTTCCCCTACGTGAACGCCAATATCATCGATGCCAAAACCGGAAAACCGATGTTTACGCCGTACCTGATCCAGGATACCCTGGTCGTGGACAGCGACGGTCAAATCCACACCCTGCGCATCGGCTATATCGGCTTTGTGCCGCCGCAGATCATGACCTGGGATAAAGCTAATCTTAACGGCAAGGTGACGGTCAATGACATTACCGAAACCGCGCGCAAATATATCCCGGAGATGCGGGCGAAAGGGGCTGATGTGGTGGTAGTGGTCGCTCACTCCGGCCTCTCCGCCGACCCGTATCAGGCGATGGCCGAGAATTCGGTTTACTACTTAAGCCAGGTGCCCGGCGTGGACGCCATTATGTTCGGCCATGCCCACGCGGTGTTCCCGGGTAAAGACTTCGCCAACATCAAAGGCGCGGATATCGCCAAAGGGACGCTAAACGGCGTACCGGCGGTGATGCCGGGAATGTGGGGCGATCATCTCGGGGTGGTCGATCTGGTGCTAAATAACGACAGCGGTAAATGGCAGGTAACTCAGAGTAAAGCGGAAGCGCGGCCAATCTATGACGCGGTGGCGAAGAAATCACTGGCGGCCGAAGATGGCAAGCTGGTGTCGGTGCTGAAAGCCGATCATGACGCCACTCGCGAATTCGTCAGCAAGCCGATCGGCAAGTCCGCCGACAACATGTACAGCTATCTGGCGCTGGTGCAGGACGACCCGACGGTGCAGGTGGTCAACATGGCGCAGAAAGCCTACGTAGAACACTATATTCAGGGCGACCCGGATCTGGCGAAGCTGCCGGTGCTCTCCGCCGCCGCGCCGTTTAAAGTCGGCGGGCGTAAAAACGATCCGGCGAGCTTTGTCGAAGTGGAGAAAGGCCAGCTCACCTTCCGCAATGCCGCCGACCTCTATCTCTACCCCAACACCCTGGTGGTGATGAAGGTCAGCGGGAAAGAGGTTAAGGAGTGGCTGGAATGCTCTGCCGGACAGTTTAACCAGATCGATCCCGCCAGCAGCAAGCCGCAGTCGCTGATCAACTGGGACGGCTTCCGCACCTACAACTTCGACGTCATTGACGGGGTGAACTACCAGATCGACGTCACTCAGCCGGCCCGCTACGACGGCGAATGTCAGATGATCCATCCGCAGGCAGAGCGTATTAAGCACCTGACCTTCAATGGAAAACCGGTTGATCCGCAGGCTACTTTCCTGGTCGCGACCAATAACTATCGCGCTTACGGCGGCAAATTCGCCGGCACCGGTGAGAGCCATATCGCCTTCGCCTCACCGGATGAAAACCGTTCGGTGCTGGCGGCGTGGATTGGCGCGCAATCGAAGAAGGAAGGCGCGATCCATCCGGCGGCGGATAACAACTGGCGTCTGGCGCCGATCCACAGCAACACGCCGTTGGATATTCGTTTTGAGACCTCGCCTGGCGACAAAGCCGCGGCGTTTATCAAAGAGAAAGCGCAGTATCCAATGCGCCAGGTGGCCACCGATGATATCGGCTTCGCCATTTATCAGCTGGATTTGAGCAAGTAATGCCTGTTCCCCGGCGGCGCTGCGCTTACCGGGGCTACAGGGAGTGATACATTTTCACTCCCCGTGGTTAGCCAGCACCGAGGGCAGATTAACCTCGATCCAGTCCGCCAGGGCGGCCACCTTCTCGCTCACCTGCAGGCCGAGCGGCGTGAGGCTATATTCAACGTGCGGGGGCACCACCGGATAAGAGACGCGGTCGATAAAACCATCCTGCTCCAGCGCCTGCAGCGACTGCGCCAGCATCTTTTCGCTGACCCCGCCCATCTTACGGCGCAGATCGCTGAAACGGTGGGTTCCCTCGCGCAGCGCCACCAGAATCAACACGCCCCAGCGGCTGGTGACATGTTTAAGCACATCGCGCGACGGGCACTGTTCCGCAAACAAATTGCCGGTGCGCAATTTCTCGCTCAGCGTCGGTTCGGCCATTTCACACTTACCTTTTTGTACGTACTTACTAAAAGTTAGTTAAGGTGGTAGCTTACCACAACTGCCAATAAACACGAAGGAGAAGACCCATGATCGCTCTTACCGGTGCCACCGGCCAGCTTGGCCACTACGTTCTGCAAGACCTGCTTAACACCGTCCCTGCCAGCCAGATTGTGGCGATTGTCCGCAACCCGGCCAAAGCCCAGGCGCTCAGCCAGCAGGGCGTGGTTGTCCGCCAGGCCGACTACAGCGACGAAGCGGCGCTGACCGCCGCGCTGCAGGGCGTGGATAAACTGCTGTTAATCTCCTCCAGCGAAGTCGGCCAGCGTGCTGTACAGCACCGCAACGTCATTAACGCCGCCAAAGCCGCCGGAGTGAAATTCATCGCGTATACCAGCCTGCTGCATGCCGACACTTCGCCGCTGGGTCTGGCCGCAGAGCATATCGAAACCGAGCAGATGCTGGCCGACTCTGGTATCGCTTACGCCCTGCTGCGTAACGGCTGGTATACCGAAAACTATCTGGCCAGCGCGCCGCCGGCGCTGGAGCATGGCGTGTTTATCGGCGCCGCCGGCGAGGGTAAAATCGCCTCCGCCACCCGCGCGGATTATGCCGCCGCTGCCGCCCGCGTTATCGCCAGTGAGGGTCATGAAGGCAAAATTTACGAACTGGCGGGTGATAACGCCTGGACGCTGAGCGACCTGGCTGCCGAGCTGAGCAAGCAAAGCGGGAAAAACGTGGTCTACCAGAACCTCAGCGAAGCCGATTTCGCCGCCGCGCTGAAAAGCGTCGGCCTGCCGGCCGGGCTTGCCGATATGCTGGCGGATTCCGATGTCGGCGCGTCGAAAGGCGGACTGTTTGACGACAGCCGCACCCTGAGTACGCTGATCGGCCGCCCGACCACCTCCCTTGCTGAAAGCGTGAAAGGCATTCTGTAACCGCCCCTCTCAGCTTTTGCGGTTGCGTCCCGGCGGTTCCTCTCCCATATTGAAGGGATAACCGTCGGGAGGCAGGCATGCAGGGCGTACCACTCCAATTTAGTGATGAAAAAGACCGCGCGCGCTTTCGCCATCTCGAACAGTTGCCCGGGGTGGAGCTTTACCACGCCCATATATCCCGCTACGCCTTTGAACCCCATACCCACGAAGCCTTCGGCATCGGCGTGATTGAGCAAGGCGCGGAGCGCTTTCGCTACCGCGGCAGTCAGCATATTGCCGCCGCAAACTCCATTGTCACCATGAATCCCGACGAGCTGCACACCGGCGAAGCGGAAACCGCCGACGGCTGGCGCTACCGGATGATTTATCTGGAGCCGGACCGTCTTGAAGCCATCACCGGGGTGCGAGACTGGTGGTTCAGCGAGGTGGTCCGCGAGGATCCCCTGCGTTCCCGACAAATTGGCCAGCTGATTTATGGCCTGTGGCATAGCGACGATCCGCTGGCCCAGCAGGGACTGCTGCTCGACCTCATCGACGCCTTCCGCCCTCTGGCCCACCATGCCTCTGCGCAAGGTGAGGCCGGGCATCGCTTTGACCGCGTGCGCGACTACCTGCACGATAACTATATGCGTCCCATCACCCTCGACGAGCTGGCGCAGGTGGCGGCGCTGAGCCCGTACCACTTTCAGCGCCAGTTTAAAGCCCACTATCACGTAACGCCCCATCAGATGCTGATGGCCATCCGTCTGTGGCGCGCCAAAGCGTTCCTCACCCACGGCATGCCCGCCGCCGAAGTGGCGATAGCCGTCGGCCTCACCGACCAGTCCCACCTGACCCGCGCCTTCACCCAGCGTTACGGCATTACGCCGGTGCGCTATCAGAAGCAGGTCGCCAGGCGCTAATGCGCAATCTCATACAATATTCCTGCCCGACCCCCTTCTACACTGCAGACAACGGTAATGACAACGGATGCAATGATGATTAGTGGTGTGTTATACGCCCTGCTGGCGGGGCTGATGTGGGGTTTAATTTTCGTCGGGCCTTTGCTGGTGCCAGAGTATCCGGCGATGCTGCAGTCGATGGGACGCTATCTGGCGCTGGGCCTGATCGCCCTGCCGCTGGCGTGGCTCGGGCGCGCGCGACTGCGCCAGTTGAGCCGGCACGACTGGTGGACCGCGCTGGGCCTGACAATGATGGGGAACCTTATCTATTACGTCTGCCTGGCCAGCGCCATTCAGCGCACCGGGGCGCCGGTTTCCACCATGATTATCGGCACGCTGCCGGTGGTACTGCCGGTGTTCGCCAATCTGCTCTACAGCCAGCGCGACGGGAAGCTGCCGTGGCGGCGCCTGTTTCCGGCGCTGATCTGCATCGCTGTGGGCCTGATCTGCGTTAACGTCGCGGAGCTGCGTCAGGGGCTGCCGAATTTTAGCCCGTGGCGCTACGGCTCCGGCATTGCGCTGGCGCTGGGATCGGTGGTCTGCTGGGCCTGGTATGCTCTGCGCAACGCCCGCTGGCTGCGGGAGAACCCGCATCAACCGCCAATGATGTGGGCTACCGCTCAGGCGCTGGTGACGCTTCCGGTTTCGCTGGCCGGCTATCTCGCCGCCTGCGCCTGGCTGCACGGTCAGCAGGCCGGGTTTCCCCTGCCCTTCGGCCCGCGTCCGGCGGTGTTTATTACGCTGATGCTGGCCATCGCGGTGCTCTGCTCATGGGTCGGCGCGCTATGCTGGAATATTGCCAGCCAGCGGCTGCCGACGGTGATCCTCGGCCCGCTTATCGTCTTCGAAACCCTGGCCGGACTGCTGTATACCTTCCTGCTGCGGCAAAGCTTACCGCCGCTGCTGACCCTGAGCGGCATCCTGCTGCTGGTGCTCGGCGTGGTCTCCGCCGTACGCGCCAGACCGGAAAAACCGATGCTGCAGCCGCTGGCGGACGAAAAAAAGTAGCCTCGCCTCCTTAAGGGGTATTCCCTCGCCAAAAAGATGCATTTAAAATACATCTTATATTCCTGATGACGAGGTAACTGCTATGGCTTTCCGTGACCAACCTTTAGGCGAGCTGGCGCTGACCATCCCGCGCGCCTCCGCCCTGTTCCGTCAATACGATATGGATTACTGCTGCGGCGGCAAACAGACCCTGGCGCGCGCCGCGTCGCGCAAAGCGCTGGATGTCGCGGTGATTGAAGCCGAGCTGGCGAAACTGGCCGAACAGCCTCTCTCCCGCGACTGGCGCGCGGCGCCCCTCGCGGAGATTATCGACCATATCATCGTTCGCTATCACGACCGGCACCGTGAACAGCTGCCGGAGCTGATCCTGCAGGCCACCAAGGTTGAACGCGTCCATGCCGATAAACCGAACGTGCCGAAAGGACTGACTAAGTACCTGACCATGCTGCATCAGGAGCTTTCCAGCCACATGATGAAAGAGGAACAGATCCTGTTCCCGATGATCAAACAGGGAATGGGCGCCCAGGCCGGGGGGCCGATCAGCGTGATGGAAAGCGAGCATGATGAAGCGGGTGAACTGCTGGAAGTCATTAAGCACATCACCCACAACGTGACGCCGCCGCCGGAAGCCTGTACCACCTGGAAGGCGATGTATAACGGTATCAACGAGATGATCGACGATCTGATGGAACACATCAGCCTGGAAAATAATGTGCTGTTCCCGCGCGCCCTCGGCGGAAAGTAAAGAAAAAGGCGCCCGCGGGCGCCCTCGACATTGTCCGTCTTATTTGGCCACTCCGGGTGGCCTTTTTTATGACGGGCCGTTGCAAGCAACGTTAAAATTTTCGTTTATTTCGCCAGCCGTTTTTTGCCGGCAAACAGCCAGCCCGCGCCCAGCAGCACAAACCACAGCGGGGTGACCATCAGCGCTTCACGGGTATCGTCTTCCAGGGTCAACAGCACCAGCACAAAGACGAAGAAGGCCATGCACACCCAGCACATGACTTTACCCAGCGGCATCTTGTAGCTTGACTTCTCATGCAGCTGAGGGCGGTTTTTGCGATACGCCAGGTAAGAGCAAAGGATGATGGTCCAGACGAACATAAACAGGATCGCCGACACCGTGGTGATCATGGTGAAGGCGGCAATCACGCTCGGGTTGACCATCAGCATCACCACCCCGCCCAGCAGACACATGCAGGAGAAGGTTAAGCCCTTCGCCGGCACCGCACGCTTCGACAGCTTGGCGAACATCTTCGGCGCCTGACCATCCTGCGCCAGACCGAACAGCATACGGCTGGTAGAGAACACGCCGCTGTTGGCCGAGGAGGCCGCGGAGGTCAGCACCACGAAGTTGATCAGGCTCGCCGCCGCCGGCAGACCAACCAGCACGAACAGCTCAACGAACGGGCTCTTGCTCGGCACCACGGAGCTCCACGGCGTCACCGACATAATCACAATCAGCGCGAAGACGTAGAACATAATGATACGCAGCGGGATGGAGTTAATCGCTCGCGGCAGGGACTTTTCCGGGTCTTTGGTTTCGGCGGCGGTGGTACCCACCAGCTCAATCCCCACGAAGGCAAACACCGCAATCTGGAAGCCGGCGAAGAAGCCGCTCAGCCCTTTCGGGAACCAGCCGCCGTCATTCCACAGGTGGGCGAAAGAGGCTTCGACCCCGGTCGGCGATTTGAAATGCATCATCACCATTACCAGGCCGACCACGATCAGCGCCACGATGGCGACAATTTTGATCATCGCGAACCAGAACTCCATTTCGCCAAACATCTTGACGGTGGCCAGGTTCAGGCCCAGCAGCAGCAGGATCACCGCCAGCGAGGCGACCCAGTCGGAGAGTCCGGGAAACCAGAACTGCGCGTAGGCGGTGATGGCGACAACGTCCGCCATCCCGGTCACTACCCAGCAGAACCAGTAGGTCCAGCCGGTAAAGTAGCCCGCCCACGGCCCCAGCAGATCGGCCGCGAAGTCGCTAAAGGATTTATATTCGAGGTTCGACAGCAGTAATTCGCCCATGGCACGCATCACGAAAAACAGCATAAAACCGATAATCATATAAACAAAGATAATGGATGGTCCGGCAAGGCTGATGGTTTTGCCAGAACCCATAAATAACCCGGTGCCGATCGCTCCGCCAATCGCGATCAGCTGAATATGTCGGTTTGTGAGATTTCGCCGTAGCGATTGTTCAGTCGGCTCCTGCTCGACAGCAGCGACTTTAACCTGATCTACCATGTGATTTCTTCCTGTTGTACCTGTCTGTGTTGTTCAGGCTCTGATGGCCCGTCGTCTGTCATTAACCCCAGCAAGGGCTAGTCGATATTAGGTAAGAATCGGAGGGATGAATACTATGATTTAGATATAATGTTAATTTTATGTTTAAAGTGAGTGTTATATCACTCATCTAACGCGAAATAGCTCACAAAAATACACCCATACGTGATGAATGCAAAACATAATTCCAATTAATTTTTAACTTAAGGATTTTACGCTATTTTTATGGCTTCCCCTGCCGCGGGGAAGAGGAAGCCGCTGCTGTTTAGATAATGTCCAGCAGTTCAACTTCGAAGATCAGGGTGCTGAACGGAGGAATCGATGCGCCAGCGCCGCGCTCACCGTAGGCGAGGTTGTGCGGGATCGTCAGTTCCCATTTGGAACCTACCGGCATCAGAGTCAGCGCTTCAATCCAGCCGCCGATCACGCCGGTCACCGGGAATTCAGCCGGTTCACCGCGAGCGACGGAGCTGTCGAAGACGGTGCCGTCGATCAGTTTGCCAGTGTAGTGCACGCGAACGCGGTCAGTACGCGCCGGGATCGGGCCTTCGCCCTGGGTCAGTACGCGGAACTGCAGACCAGACTCGGTGCTGTTCACACCTTCTTTCTCGCGGTTTTCATCAAGGTATTTTTGGCCGTCAGCGGCCATGGCCTGAAAACGCTCGCGACGCACAGCGTCAGCACGCTCGTGGATTTCACGCAGCGCGCGGTGAACGGCTTCCACCGGCACCTGCGGCTGGTTACCTTCCAGCGCATCGGCGATACCCGCCACCAGCGCTTCCGGCAGCAGCCCCTGCAGGCCGGATTCGCTCAGCTGTTGTCCAACCTGCAAGCCGATACCGTAACTTGCCTGCGCTTCGATAGTGTCAAAAGTTGGGGTTGCCATCGTTGTTCCTTTTTGGGTGATAAACATCAAGATAAAAGCGTGCGAAAGCATAACAGCCATAGCGAAATGGGTAAAACTTTGTCGGCGGATGATGACAAATCTCAGCGAAAAAGAAACAATAGGCGGCAGCAGGTTAACTTCACTTTGTTCCGGTCATCAGGACGTTAGCCATCTATACTCATGAGCAGGATATAAATATGCGGAGCAGGAGGAAAGCCATGCCCGGGCGCTTTGAACTGACATCTACCCTGGCGAAAATCTGGCACGCCCCGGATCATTTTCGCCTCCTGGACCCGCTGCCTCCGATGCACCGCCGGGGAATTATCGCTGGCTTCCTGTTGGTTATTATTGGTATTCTGCTTCCCTCCGATGATAGCCAAAGCCCGGCGTCGACCAGCCGTGAAGCGAACCTGAATCTACAGTCGCAGTCCCAGCCGCAAGCTGGCGGCAATCAGGCCGTTCCGCTGCCGCCGATCACTAATACGCCTACCGTGAGCGACGCCGATCAGATGGCGCCGGTCGCCCCGGAGCCGATTCAGGATGAGCAGCCGGATCAAGCGCAGACGCAGCAGCCCGCCGCCACCCAGCCTTATCAATCCTCATCACAGCAGTCCGCGCCGGGTATTGAGCAGCAATGGCGGACCTATCGCATCGAGTCAGGCAAAACCCTGGCGCAGCTGTTCCGCGATCATGGGCTGCCGGCCACTGACGTCTACGCCATGGCGCAGGTTGAAGGCGCTGGCAAGCCGCTAAGTACTTTGCAGAGCGGACAGACGGTGCAGATTCGGCAGAACGCCAACGGCGTGGTCACCGGGCTCACTATCGATACCGGCAACGGCCAGCAGGTGCTGTTTACCCGCCAGTCGAACGGCAGCTTTGTGCGTGCGCGATAGCAGAGAAGACGACAGCAAGCGTTACGCCGCCGCAAAATGAAAGGCGCTAAAAAGCAAAACGCCGGCACAAGGCCGGCGGTTTGTTGTTACCAGAACGTCAGAGGCCGATTACTCAGCAACCACGTTGATGATAACTTTAGCGAATACTTCGCTGTGAACCTGGAAGTTCACTTCGTGCTCGCCAACGTTACGCAGAACGCCGTTCGGCAGGCGAACTTCGCTCTTAGCAACTTTAACGCCTGCTGCAGTAACAGCGTCAGCGATGTCGCGAGTACCGATGGAACCGAACAGTTTACCTTCGTCGCCAGCTTTAGACGCGATGGTTACGGATTCCAGGGCGTTGATCTGCTCAGCACGAGCTTCAGCTGCTGCCAGAACGTCAGCCAGTTTGGCTTCCAGTTCAGCACGACGTGCTTCGAAGAATTCAACGTTTTTCTTGGTAGCAGGAACAGCTTTACCCTGCGGGACCAGGAAGTTACGAGCATAGCCCGCTTTAACGTTAACCTGATCACCCAGGCTACCCAGGTTTGCTACTTTATCAAGCAGAATAACTTGCATTACCTTATCCTCTCAAAGTCGTATTAATGGACCGTGACCGATTACTGATGACGATCAGTGTACGGCAGCAGGGACAGGTAGCGAGCGCGTTTGATAGCGCGAGCCAGCTGACGCTGGTATTTTGCACGGGTACCGGTGATACGGCTCGGGACAATCTTACCGCTTTCGGTGATGTAGTTTTTCAGCGTAGCGATATCTTTATAGTCGATCTCTTGAACGCCTTCCGCGGTGAAACGGCAGAACTTGCGACGACGGAAATAACGTGCCATATGGCTAGTCTCCAGAATCTATCAATTCAATCTGCTCGGCATGCAGAACCATTTTGCTCAAGCCGTTCTTTGCCTTATGGCAAGAGATGAACCCTCGAACGGTTACTGCGCTACCGACCGTTATACTGTGAGTAATGGCCTGGTTCTCATGACCGCTAATAATAACGGGCATCTGACACCATGCCTGCCGGTGAAAACCGGCTTCCTCCTGCACTGAACGATGCTCAAGCACGAACTGGCAGTGAGGAATTCCTGACGGGCTGACCTTACGAAGTGGAGTCCTGCAAATAATGCCGGACAGCTCCAGACGGTTGGTCATCAGGATTACTCTTCAGAATCCCCAGCTTCAGAATCATCTGCGGTTTCGTTGGCGAAATCTTCGCGACGCTCACGGCGCTCGTCTTTCGCTTTAACCATCGGAGATGCTTCGGTAACAGCGTGCTTAGTACGCATTACCATGCTGCGGATAACGGCGTCGTTGAAGCGGAAGTTAGTTTCCAGCTCATCGATCGCTTCCTGCGGCGCTTCAACGTTCATCAGAACGTAGTGAGCTTTGTGCAGTTTGTTGATCGGATAAGCCAGCTGACGGCGGCCCCAGTCTTCCAGACGGTGGATCGTACCTGCTGCTGCAGTAATTGCACCAGTGTAACGTTCGATCATGCCCGGAACCTGTTCGCTCTGGTCAGGATGGACCATAAAAACGATTTCGTAATGACGCATCGAATTGCTCCTTACGGATTATTCAGCCTCCTGTCTGGGTCAGCCGCGGCCCATGGAGGCAAGGAACGTGTTAAAGGGCGGCTGAAAAATTGACGCGTCATTCTAATGGCGGCCCCTCAGGAACACAAGCGCATTTGCACAAATAATTCGCACTAAGCGCCAAGCTGGGCTAAGTGGGTGATTTAAAATTAACCAATAAAGGAAGCGGCATTTTTTTGAACAACTGCATCAGAAAAGGTCGCCATGCGATGAACGCGCAGCGATTACACTTCTATCAAAGCCCAACGATCACAGGAGAGCCCCGAGTCAGCGTCAGGACTGTCAGTCAGGAGCGTAGTATATGAAACTGAAAATCATCGCCATGATGGCTGCGCTTTTCTTCAGCGCCAACGCGCTGGCAGCTATCCAAATCACCGAACGTCAGGCCCGCAACATGGACGACGTGCAGAGCCTCGGCGTTATCTATATCAATCACAATATGGCCACTGAGCACGAGGCCGAACAGGCCCTTAGCCAGATGAGCGATGCGCAGGGGGCGAAATACTTTCAGCCTATCCTGATGCACGAACCAGAAACCAACGGCCCGCTTCGCGCCAGCGCGGTGATATACCGCTAACGCCTGCCCGATTCTTCGCCTCTCCTCGCGAGGGGCGAAGCGAGGTCTGCGCCCAAACGCAATTGAGAATTATTTTACAAACCGACTTACCAGCGTCATCGCAACCTGATTTAATCAGCCACTCGCCATTTGATAATCAGGAGTGATTGATGGTTCCGCGTTTCGCCACCTTAGGCCGTATCCCCAAAGGCGTTTGGGTACTCGGCGGCGTCAGCCTGCTGATGGATGTCTCCTCCGAGATGATCCACAGCCTCTTACCGCTGTTTATGGCCACTACCCTCGGCGCCAGCGTGATAATTATCGGTCTTATCGAGGGACTGGCGGAAGCCACCGCCCTGATCCTGAAGGTCTTCTCCGGCGCGATCAGCGACTATGTCGGCAAGCGTAAAGGACTGGCGCTGCTGGGCTACGGCCTGGGCGCGCTCAGTAAGCCGCTGTTTGCCATCGCCCCTACCGCCGGGGTGGTGTTTAGCGCCCGCATGATTGACCGCGTAGGCAAAGGTATTCGCGGCGCGCCGCGCGATGCGCTGGTCGCCGACGTCACCCCGCCGGAGATCCGCGGCGCCGCCTACGGACTACGCCAGGCGCTGGATACCGTCGGCGCCTTTCTCGGCCCGCTGCTGGCGGTGCTGCTGATGTTTATCTGGGCCAACGATTTTCACGCTATTTTCTGGGTGGCGGTCATTCCCGCCGTGCTCTCCATTCTCCTGCTCGGATTCGGCCTACAGGAGCCAAAATCCGCCATCGCGCACAAACGCAGCAATCCGCTGAAGCGCGAAAACCTGAAAAAGCTCTCCGCCGCCTACTGGTGGGTGGTCGCGATCGGCAGCATTTTCACCCTCGCCCGCTTCAGCGAAGCCTTTCTGGTGCTGCGCGCCCAGCAGATGGAGATCCCGCTCTATACCATCCCGCTGGTGATGGTGGCGATGAACCTGGTCTACAGCCTCACGGCTTACCCGTTCGGTAAACTCTCAGACAGCATGAGCCACAGCAAACTGCTGCAGTGGGGGCTGCTGGTGCTGATCCTCGCCGATATCGTGCTGGCGCTCAGCGGCCACTGGAGCACGCTGCTGATCGGCGTCGCGCTGTGGGGGATTCATATGGGAATGACCCAGGGCCTGCTGGCGGCGATGGTCGCCCATACGGCGCCACCGGAGCTACGCGGCACGGCGTTCGGTATGTTTAATCTGATGAGTGGCCTGGCTCTGCTGCTGGCCAGCACCGGCGCGGGGGTACTGTGGGAAACCTTCGGCGCCGCCTCGACGTTTTACGCCGGGGCGATAATTTGCGTGGTCACGCTCATCGGCATGCGCGTGATGCCGTCGGCCTATCGTCAGGATTAAAAACGGCCCCGGGGCCAGACCAGTTGCTTCACCGTGAGGGGTGAAAGCCCCGGAGCGCGCTATCTACTTTTGCCCATAGTAGGCGTTTGGCCCATGCTTACGCTGAAAATGCTTATTCATCAGCCAGCTATCGATGGGCTGCAACTGCGGATTAATGCCGCGGGCAATCCACGCCATGCGCGCCACCTCTTCCATCACCACCGCGTTGTGTACCGCCTCGTGGGCGTCTTTGCCCCAGGCAAATGGCCCGTGCTGATAGACGACGATCCCCGGCGTATGCAGCGGATTGGCCTCACCCAGCGCTTCGATAATCACCTGCCCGGTGTTCAGCTCGTAGGCCTCGTCCACCTCCTGTGCGCTAAGCGCCCGGGTGCAGGGAATATCGCCGAAGAAGTAGTCCGCATGGGTGGTGCCGAGCGCCGGGATCGCCAGCCCCGCCTGCGCCCAGGCGGTGGCGTGCGTCGAATGGGTATGCACCACCCCACCAAGGTCGGGATAACGGCGATAGAGCGCCAGATGGGTGGCGGTATCAGAGGAGGGACGCCAGCGCCCTTCCACCACGTGCCCCTGCAGATCAACCACCGACATGTCATCGACGGTCATTGACTCGTAGGCGATGCCGCTGGGCTTAATCACCACCAGCCCACGCTGCCGATCAATGGCGCTAACGTTACCCCAGGTAAAGGTCACCAGGCCGTAGCGCGGCAGATCCATATTGGCCTCGAACACCTGCTGTTTCAGCTGTTGCATTATGCCGCCTCCATCAGGCCCGCGCGGGCCATCCGCGCCTTCACCCAGTCACGCGCCTTCGCCACCTCCGCCAGCGGGTCAGCGCTGGTTTCGCTCCACATCTCAATCAGGTACGGTCCGCAGTAGCCGGTCTGCTTGAGCGTTTCGAAGCAGCGTTCAAAATCGACCACCCCTTCGCCGAACGGCACGTTTTTAAAGACGCCGGGCTTCGTGTCTTTGACGTGTACCGCCACGATATGCCCGCTCCCCGCCTTCAGCTCCATCTGGACGTCGTTATCCCACGCCGACAGATTGCCGATATCCGGGTAAAGCTGGAACCACGGATTATTCAGGTAATGGGCATAGCCCAGCGCTTTACTGATCGAGTTCATCAGCGGGTAGTCCATGATCTCCATCGCCAGGGTTACCTGGGCTCGGCTGGCCATCTCGACGCTCTGTTTCAGGCCGTCGCGAAAGCGGCGGCGCGTCTCATCGTTCGCCTGCTGGTAATAGACGTCGTAGCCTGCCAGCTGGATCACCCGAATCCCCACATCCTGCGCCAGCTGAATAGCTTTACGCATAATTTCCAGCCCCTGATGCCGCACCGCGTCGTCTTCACTACCCAGCGGAAAACGGCGATGGGCGCTAAGGCACATCGACGGCACCCGGACGCCGGTTTCAGCCACCGCCTTGACCAGCGCCAGACGCTGCTCCGGGCTCCAGTCCAGCCGCGCAAGGCGGGCGTCCGTTTCATCGAGAGACATCTCAACGAAATCAAAGCCCAGCGCTTTTGCAAGCTTTAGCCGCTCCAGCCAGCACTCCCCGGCGGGGAGCGCTTTTTCATAGATGCCGAGCGGAATGGATTTCGCCAACATAGTCGCTCCTTAACCCCACAGCTGGGCGATAGAGCGTTTAAACTGGCGCGCCGCTTCCACCGGCGAGGCAGCATCGCGGATGCTGCGTCCGGCAATAAAGACGTGAACAGGGATCCCGGCAAACAGCGGCAGGTCTTCCAGCGCCAGCCCGCCGGTGACGGTCACTTTGAAGCCCATATCAGACAGACGCTTAATCGCGCTGATATCCGCCTCACTCCACGCCACGCCTGCCGCCTGCGCGTCGCGGCTGCGGTGATAGACCACCTGCTGAATACCCGCCTCGCGCCACGCCTGCGCCTGCTCCCAGGTCCAGAAGCCGGTCAGCTCTATTTGCACATCGCCGTTGAACTCTTTGGCGACATCCAGCGCCCCTTTGGCGGTGTTGATATCGGCGCAGCAGATCACCGTGACCCAGTCGGCGTTGGCTTCGAAGCACATCCGCGACAGGATCTTGCCGGCATCGGCAATTTTGGCGTCCGCCAGCACGATTTTATGCGGATACAGCGCTTTCAGATCGCGCACCGCGCGTACACCTTCACCAACGCAGAGGATAGTGCCGACTTCAATGATATCTACCTCTTCGGCGATCAGACGGGTTGTTTCATAAGCGCTGGCCAGCGTTTGGTTGTCCAGGGCGACCTGTAACATAGGTAATGACATGATAGTGTTCCTTTTAAACAGCCGCCGCGGTGGCGTTTTTGATTAAATCCAGCACTTCCTGCTCGCTGCGGCAGGCGCGTAAACGGTCGAAATTGGCTTCGTCATCAAACAGGTTAACGATCTGCATGATGCCCACTTCCTGGTGGGTGGTGGCGTCAACCGCCGCCATGGTGATCAGGATGTCGACCGGGTCGTTATCTTCGTGGTTGAAAATCAGCGGTTTCTTTAGCGTGACCAGCGCAAAGCCGGTTTTTTTGACGCCCTCTTCCGGCCGCCCGTGCGGCATGGCTAATCCCGGAGCGATCACAAAATAGGGGCCGTGCTGCGCGACGCCGTCGAGAATTGCCTGGTAGTAGCGCGGTTCCA
Organism: Klebsiella sp. 64; assembly: GCF_018223915.1. Lineage (NCBI taxonomy): Bacteria > Pseudomonadati > Pseudomonadota > Gammaproteobacteria > Enterobacterales > Enterobacteriaceae > Klebsiella > Klebsiella sp. 64. The sequence continues at coordinate 48,939 of NZ_JAGRQZ010000040.1, read as the reverse complement.
CCACGTCGGCGGCCACCAGCAGATCGACGCCGATTTTCACCGCCTCCTGCCAGGTTTCCGCTTCCGCCTGCAGGCGAATGGAGTGATTCTGCGCCAGTGATTCATGGAGTTTCATGGCCGCTCCTTATTTCACGTCCTGCGGGAAATGAGCTTTAATCACCTCCAGCAGCTTTGGCCCGAAATCCGCGGGGGAAAGCATATTACGCACCCCCACCACGTGTTTATTGCCGGAGACGGTAATCTCCCCCGCGATATGGGTTGAAGCGATGATGATATCCGCGCCGTTTAGTTCGCTTTTGTATTCACCCACCGCGCAGCTGTTCACCGTGTGGTCGATATTGGATTGCGTCAGGAACTGATCCACTTTCATTTTCATGATCATGGAACTGCCTTGCCCGTTACCACACACAGCCAGAATACGTACGGTCATAATCAGAACTCCTTATTGGGCAGAGGCCTCTGCCAGTTGTTTTTCCGCGTCTTCTTCGGCGCGCAGCGCGCGGCCAGCGAAGAACATATAAGCGAGAGCAATCAGGATAATGACGGCCATAAACGCCAGCCCGATGGAGGCGAAGCCCTGCATCATCGGCGGCGCCAGAATCGACCAGTCCGCCATTCCCATCCAGGCGCTCATACCGGTGAGCTTCACCGCCCACACGCAACCGAAAATTTCAACCATGCCCATCACCAGGCAGATTTTGAGCGCCGCGCGCCAGCCGCCGAAGTGGTTGGCAAAGACGCCAATCGTCGCGTTGGAGAAGAACATCGGGATAAAGCCCGGAATAATCAGAATTGAAGAGCCAATGCCAACCAGAATGCCGACGGCAATCAGCTGGCCGATGGTGCCCCACATAAAGCCCCACACCACCGCATTCGGCGCAAAGCTATAGATCGCGGCGCAGTCAATCGCCAGCACCGCGCCGGGGATCAGGCGTTGCGAGATACCGTTGAAGGCTTCGGACAGTTCGGCGACGAACATCCGCACGCCCTGGGTAATGATGAAAATGGCCACCGCGAAGGAGAAACCGGTCTGCAGGATATAGACCGTCCAGTGGGTTTTCCCCGCCATCGCCTGCACGACGTCAATACCAAAGGAAAGCAGGATCGCGCCAAAGAAAATGGTCATGACAATCGCGGTGGAAACGATGTTGTCGTGGAAGATATTGAGCCAGCCTGGCAGCTTGAGGTCTTCCACACTCTCCTCTTTTTTCCCCAGATACGGCGCCACTTTGTAGGCAATCCATGAGGCAAACTGCTGCTGGTGACCGATGGAGAAGCCGCAGCCGTCGGTGACCAGCTGAGTCGGCTTGAACATCATGTTGGAGGTGATACCCCAGTACAGGGAGACCAGCACGGCGGTACAGATGATGGTCGTCCACATTCCGTAACCAAAGATAAAGAACGAGACGGCGATCAGCCCCGCCTGCTGAAACATGATATGGCCAGTCAGCATGATGGTGCGGATGCCGGTTATCCGGCGCAGCAGGACGTAACAGATGTTGAGCGCCAGCGCCAGCAGCACCGCATAGCCCACCCAGCTATAGGCCTCGCCCATCCGGTCGATGGTCGCCATCATCGAGGCATAGGTGTCAGAGATCGCGCCGTTGATGCCGTACACCTCTGACATTTTCGCCACCACCGGTTTAAAAGTGCTGGTGAGGATGCCGGAGCCGGCCTGTAACAGCATGAAGCCGATAATGGTTTTGATCGTGCCTTTAATAATCACGCTGACGCTTTTGCGCAGCAGGATATAGCCCAGACAGGTGACGATACCCAGCAGCAGCGGGGCATTGGTCATCACCTGATTAAAGAAAACGGTAAAGATGTTGTAGAGGATTGCCATAACACACTCCCGATGGTGAAGGCGCTGAACGCGCCTTACGCTCAGCATTTCTCGCTGCCCACTCTAATAATCAAAAATAATCACAACAAGATTGAATTTGATTAAATGTGACGCGCGCCGCAATAATCCTCTATTTCATTGTGACTATTGCCGATCAGTAGCGCCGAAACATAATTAAACACTTTCAAATCATATAGATAAAACAAAGCACAACCTTTATGGATGCTGGACCCCCTGAGAGATGATGCGCATCTCTTCGTAAAATTGAGGGAAAACAAGATTGCAATCTTGAAAATCCAGTGACAACATAAATCAAAACCAATCAAAATTTGATTAATATTGAAAATACGAGGAAGAGCACGATGAGTAAAGTACAGACCATCACCCGTGAATCATGGATCCTGAACACCTTTCCGGAATGGGGCAGCTGGCTGAATGAAGAGATTGAGCAGGAGCAGGTTGCGCCCGGCACCTTCGCCATGTGGTGGCTCGGCTGTACCGGTATCTGGTTAAAATCCGAAGGCGGGGCTAACGTCTGCGTCGATTTCTGGTGCGGCACTGGCAAACAGAGCCACGGCAATCCGCTGATGAAAACCGGCCACCAGATGCAGCGGATGGCAGGCGTGAAAAAATTACAGCCTAACCTGCGCACCACGCCGTTCGTGCTGGATCCGTTCGCCATTCGCCAGATTGACGCGGTCCTCGCGACCCACGATCACAACGATCATATTGACGTCAACGTCGCCGCCGCCGTCATGCAGAACTGCCCGGCCGATGTGCCGTTTATCGGCCCGAAAACCTGCGTCGACCTGTGGATCGGTTGGGGCGTGCCGAAAGCGCGCTGTATCGTCATGAAACCTGGCGATGTCGTGAAGATCAAAGACATTGAGATCCATGCGCTCGATGCGTTCGATCGCACCGCGCTGATCACCCTCCCGGCGGACCAAAAAGCCGCTGGCGTACTGCCGGACGGCATGGACCAGCGCGCAGTCAACTACCTGTTTAAAACACCGGGCGGCAACCTGTACCACAGCGGCGATTCCCACTACTCCAACTACTACGCGAAGCATGGCAACGAGCATCAGATTGACGTCGCCCTCGGCTCGTATGGCGAGAACCCGCGCGGGATCACCGACAAAATGACCAGCGCCGATATCCTGCGCATGGCAGAGTCGCTCAACGCCAAAGTTGTGATCCCGTTCCACCATGATATCTGGTCAAACTTTCAGGCCGATCCGCAGGAGATCCGCGTTCTGTGGGAGATGAAAAAGGATCGTCTGAAGTACGGCTTCAAGCCGTTTATCTGGCAGGTCGGCGGCAAATTTACCTGGCCGCTGGATAAAGACAATTTCGAATATCACTACCCGCGCGGTTTCAACGATTGCTTCACCATTGAGCCGGATCTGCCTTTCAAATCCTTCCTGTAAGTCGCCGCCGGCAGGCCCTGCCTGCCGGAAATACCCCGCCGCAGGGTTAGTATTTTCACATGATTTCAAATATCATCTTTGCCGTTCACTTTTAATCGGATTCGCTCATGACGGAAGCGCAAAGGCACCAAATTCTGCTGGATCTGCTCGCCCAAACGGGGTTTGTTACCGTGGAGCAGGTGATGTCGCGGCTCGGGATCTCACCCGCTACCGCCCGACGTGATATCAACAAGCTGGATGAAAGCGGCAAACTGAAAAAGGTTCGTAATGGCGCGGAAGCCATTAGCGAACAGCGCCCCCGCTGGACGCCGATGAACATCCACCAGGCGCAAAATCTGGATGAAAAAGTGCGTATTGCACGCGCCGCTTCGCAACTGATCGCGCCGGGTGAGAGCATCGTCATTAACTGCGGCTCCACCGCCTTTCTGTTGGGTCGGGAACTGTGCGGCAAACCGGTGCAGATCATCACCAACTATCTGCCGCTGGCTAACTACCTGATCGACCAGGAGCATGACAGCGTGATTATCATGGGCGGCCAGTACAACCGCAGCCACGCCATCACCCTCAGCCCCCACGGTAGCGAGAACAGCCTCTATGCCGGACACTGGATGTTTACCAGCGGCAAAGGGCTCACCGCCGAAGGCCTCTACAAAACGGATATGTTGACCGCCATGGCCGAGCAAAAAATGCTTAACGTGGTCGGCAAACTGGCGGTGCTGGTCGACAGCAGCAAGATCGGCGAGCGCGCCGGGATGCTATTCAGCCAGGCCGGACAAATAGACGTGGTGATCACCGGCAAACAGGCCGATGCCGCGATCCTCAAACAGCTTGAGGATCAGGGCGTCAGCGTAATCCGCGTTTAAAGGTGCTGCTGAAAAAAGGCGACCGTGGTAGCCAGCGCCTCTGGCGTAATGCGATGGCGGACGCCTTTCTGCCAGACACAGGTCAGCCTGGCGGCAAGATCCGCCTGCCGGAGCGCCTGTTCTAGTCGAAAGGTTTCTTCCGGCGGCACCACGTCATCGGCATCGCCATGCCAGAGCAATAGCGGCCGCCGGGCAAGGGACGCCAGCTGATGGCTGACATCCCATTCGTTGAGGCTATCGACATCAAAATCAGGCGAGGGGAACAGGGTTTGCGATAGGGAACGAAAATAGCCCGACCCCATCAGACAGGCGACGCTGTTCAGCTCGGGGTGATGCGTCATGATGCCCAGCGCCGTCATTCCACCCATCGAAGCGCCCGCCACCGCCAGCCGCTCCCCTTCCAGCCATCCTTCAGCGATTATCGCCTCGCGCAGCGCAGGAAACTCCCTGAAATTCTGCTGCAGAATCGGCCAGAAGCGCTGCATCCGCCCGGCCTCATCGCCCTGATAGCGCGCCCCATGCTCCGGCGCGTCCGGCATGATCACCCGGAATCCGGCCTCGGCCAGCGCCACCGCAAAGTAGCTGTAGACCAGCTTCGACGAGGTAAAGCCATGATAAAAGACGATACAGGGCAAGGGCTTATCCAGACTCTCCTGCGGACAGGCATGTAAAATTTCACCACCGCCGAGGTTGCGCATTTCTAGTGCAATCATTTATCGTCTTCCTTCTCTATCGTGGTTAGGCGTCATGGGAAAATTCATTCACCAGGCAACCCAGTTTGCTACGATTCATAATGTTGAGAACCCGGTTACGCTTTCACAACATTTTCATTCGAAAATCGCGTCAGAGATAACAGTTCGGGAACATTCCCCGGCAATCCTGTTAAGGCTACCACTACACTATCACTATCAGGAAACGAGATATGGTTATGCGCAGGTTTTCACCGTGGTTACTGGCTATCGTCCTCAGCGGGTGTAGCGCCCTGCAGGGAACGCCAGAAGCCCCGCCGCCCGCCACCGACCATCCGCAGGAGATCCAGCGCTACCAGACGGCTGGCCTGCAGAAAATGGCCACGGTGAGCGTACTGATGTACGGTTCGCCGATGGATGTCGAAGCGGCGCTGAAGGCCAAAGCAGAAGCAGCCAAAGCCGATTACTACGTCATCATCATGATCGATGACACCATGGTACCCGGCCAGTGGTATTCGCAGGCGATCCTCTATCGTCGATAACGAGGCGGCGTCTTTAAATCTGCTTTACACAGCTTTGCGTCCATTCACGTTCTCCTGTGCATAATAACGTTCGGCCAGCCACCTGGCAGGACGTTAGCAACGGACTGCCCTTGGGACTACGTGAAATGGAGCTGACGATGAAACGATCTTTTACCCTATCCAGCCTGCTGTTAACCGCTGCGACGGCCAATACGTCCGCGCAGTCAGCCGAATTCGCCAGCGCGGATTGCGTCACTGGCCTGAATGAAATCGGTCTGATCTCCGTCACTAATCTTTCCGGTAGCCAACAGGATGTAGAGCACGCCATTGCCCGCAAAGCAGACGAGCAAGGCGCCTCCTGGTATCGCATTATTCAGATGTACGAGGAACAACAGCCGGACAGCTGGCGCGTGCAGGCCATTCTCTACGCCTGAGGCGCCTGGCGCCCGCGCCCCATAGCCCGCAGCAGCAGGTCGTCGAGGGTCGGCGCGTCAAGACGTATGCCGCCGCGGGTGTCGAGCATCATCCGGCACCAGGCTTCGGCCAGCGGCGGCGAAGCATGGCGCAGCATCTGCGCCCCCGCGCCAAGACGATAGACCAGCCGGGCAATCTCTCTCCCCTGCTCTTCGGCGGGTCGTTTCAGCAGTTGCTGCAGCTGACGCCATGCGCGGTCGAGATGGCGGTTCTGTCCTTTCACCTCCGCACACTCCGCGGCCAGCAGCTCCATCGCCGCCGGCTGCTTGCTCAGCACCCGCATCACATCGAGGCACATAATATTGCCGGAGCCTTCCCAGATGCTGTTGACCGGCATCTCGCGATACAACCGCGGTAGTTCGCTCTCCTCGCAATAGCCGATGCCGCCCAGCACTTCCATCGCCTCGGCGACAAACGGGATACCGGCCTTACAGATGGCAAACTTGGCCGCAGGCGTAAACAGGCGCGCCCAGGCGCTTTCCCGGGCATCATCCCGACGGTCCCAGGCCCGCGACAGGCGAAACAGAAACGCGGTCTGCCCCTCCAGACGGAGCGCCATTTGCCCCAGCAGCTGGCGCATCATTGGCTGTTCGACCAGGTTTTTGCCAAACGCCTGACGCTGTAGCGCGTGATACAGCGCTACCGAGAAGGCGCGACGCATCAGGGCATGGCTGCCCAGCGCGCAGTCAAAGCGGGTCAGGCCGCCCATCCTGAGGATCTGCCGCACGCCGTCGCCTTCGTCGCCCACCAGCCAGCCGCAGGCCTCATAAAACTCCACTTCGCTACTGGCGTTGGAGCGGTTGCCGAGCTTCTCTTTTAAGCGTTCAAGACGCACGCCGTTACGCTGCCCGTCGGGCAGCAGACGCGGCACAAAGAAGCATGAGAGCCCCGCCGGAGCCTGAGCCAGCACCAGGTGAGCATCGCTCTGCGGCACCGAGAAGAACCACTTGTGTCCCACCAGTCGGTAAAACCCTTCCGCCGTTTTCTCCGCGCGAGTGGTATTGCTCAGCACATCAGACCCCCCTTGCTTCTCGGTCATTCCCATGCCGATCAGCAGGCCGCGCTTCTGGCCGCCAGGCGCAAGGTGCGGATCGTAACGGTCGCTCAGCAGTGGCGACAGCCAGTCGCGAAAGGGCGCGGGCAGGGCGTGCTGCAGCAGGGGCGTTGCGGCGAAGGTCATGGTAATCGGGCACAACGTCCCGGCCTCCACCTGGGCATGGAGCAGAAAGCGGGCGGCGCGGGCGACAAACGCGCCTTCGCGGGCATCCTCCTGCCAGGCGAGATTATGTACCCGGTTCGCGCACAGCCCCTGCATCAGCAGGTGCCAGGCGGGATGGAAGCGCACGTCGTCCAGCCGGGCGCCGGTGGCGTCATAGCGCAGCAGCTCCGGCGGATTGCTGTTGGCCAGGCGTCCCAGCTCCAGCGATTCGGCTGTCCCCAGCTGCTGGCCAATGCTGGCGAGCAGATCGCCATCCCAGCCGGCGCCTTCGCGGACCACTGCTTCACGCAGAGCGGTATCGGACAGAAACAGATTGCTGTTATTCAGCGGGGTGGGTTGATTAAAAACGGTGTGCGTTTGCCAGTGCATCGTGTCTCCCTCCATCAATGGCGATAGCCATAAGTATGGTTATCCGGAGGGATACTCGCCCGCGAGAGCGGTCACAAAAAAGCCATCCCGGAGGATGGCTTTTTTGATTCGTCGATGGTTCAGCTTAGCTGCGCTGGCGTACTGCTTCAAACAGACAGATGCCGGTAGCCACCGAGACGTTCAGCGAGGAGACGCTGCCCGCCATCGGGATGCTGATCAATTCATCACAGTGTTCGCGGGTCAGACGACGCATGCCTTCGCCTTCCGCGCCCATCACCAGCGCCATCGGGCCGGTCATTTTGCTCTGGAACAGCGTATGGTCGGCTTCCCCTGCAGTTCCGACGATCCAGACGTTCTCTTCCTGCAGCAGACGCATGGTGCGCGCCAGGTTGGTGACGCGGATCAGCGGGACGTTCTCCGCCGCGCCGCAGGCCACTTTCTTCGCCGTCGCATTCAACTGAGCGGAACGATCTTTTGGCACGATCACCGCATGCACGCCGGCGGCGTCGGCGCTACGCAGGCAGGCGCCGAGGTTGTGCGGATCGGTTACGCCGTCGAGGATCAGCAGGAACGGTTGATCGAGCTGCGCCAGCAGATCCGGCAGATCGTTCTCCTGATACTGACGCCCCGGCTTCACGCGGGCAATGATCCCCTGGTGCACAGCGCCTTCGCTCTTCTCATCAAGAAACTGACGGTTGGCCAGCTGAATCACCACGCCCTGCGCTTCCAGGGCATGGATCAGCGGCAGCAAGCGCTTATCCTCACGGCCTTTCAGAATATAAACTTCCTGAAAACGCTCAGGTGCGCGCTCCAGCAGTGCCTGCACCGCATGGATGCCGTAAATCATTTCACTCATTGATGTACTCGTTTTAGGTTCTGTTATCTGCCCCCTTCACCCCATCCTGCGTCAGCAGACTTCAGGGTGAAGGGAGGTCAATCACTCGGCGATCTTCTTCTTTGCCGCGCGCTTGGCTTTCGTCGCGGCGGCGATTTTCTGTGTTTTCGCCGACGGTTTTTTCGCTTTTTTCTCTTTCTTCGGTCGGGCGGTCTCTTTCTCTTTACGGAAAGCGCTGTCCGGCTCGAAGTTTACCTGCTTACCCACCTGGCGGCGACGGCCGCCCGGCTTGCCAGAGGTACTCTTTTTCGCTTTCTCACGGGCGGTCTTGCCGACATTACGCGGCGCACGCTCGCTGGAGATCAGGGTAAAGTCGATTTTCCGCTCGTCCATGTTGACCGCTTCCACACGGACTTCCACGCGGTCGCCCAGGCGATAGGTCTGGCCGCCGGACTCACCAATGAGACGCTGCCCCACCTGGTCGAAACGATAATAGTCGTTATCCAGGCTGGAAACATGCACCAGACCGTCGATAAACAGATCGTTCAGGCGGACGAAGAAGCCAAAGCCGGTCACGCTGGCGATCACGCCGGAGAAGATGTTGCCCACCTGATCCTGCATGAAGTCGCACTTCAGCCAGTCAGACACTTCGCGCGTCGCTTCGTCGGCGCGGCGCTCGGTCATCGAACAGTGCTGACCCAGCTGGAGCATCTCTTCCATACTGTAGTGCCAGCCGCCGGTCTCGGTGCTGTTGCCTTTATGTCCCTGCTCTTTGGCCAGCAGATACTTGATAGCGCGGTGCAGCGACAGGTCCGGGTAACGACGAATCGGCGAGGTGAAGTGGGCGTATGACTGCAGCGCCAGGCCAAAGTGACCGCGGTTTTCCGGATCGTAGACCGCCTGCTTCATGGAGCGCAGGAGCATCGTCTGCAGCATTTCGGCATCCGGGCGATCGGCGATGGAGGTTAGCAGTTCGGCGTAATCACGCGGCTCCGGCTTGTTGCCGCCAGGCAGCTCCAGTCCCAGCTCAGCCAGCACGGTACGGAAGGAGGTAATCGCTTCGGTGGTTGGCTTATCATGGATACGGAACAGCGCCGGCTCCTGCGCCTTCTCAACGAAGCGCGCGGCGGAGATGTTCGCCAGGATCATGCACTCTTCAATCAGCTTATGCGCATCGTTACGCTGAGTCTGTTCGATACGCTCAATACGGCGTTCGGCATTGAAGATGAATTTAGCTTCTTCACTTTCAAATGAGATACCACCGCGCTCTTCGCGGGCGCTCTCCAGCACTTTGTAGAGGTTATGCAGCTCTTCAATGTGCTTCACCAGCGGCGCGTAGTGTTCGCGCAGTTCCTGGTCACCCTGCAGCATATGCCACACTTTGGTGTAGGTCAGGCGAGCATGTGAACTCATCACCGCTTCATAGAATTTATAACCGGTCAGACGGCCTTTTGACGAAATCGTCATCTCGCACACCATACACAGGCGATCGACCTGCGGGTTCAGCGAGCATAGACCGTTAGACAGCACTTCCGGCAGCATCGGCACTACCTGCGACGGGAAGTAGACCGAGGTGCCACGACTGCGCGCTTCCGCATCCAGCGGCGTCCCCGGGCGCACGTAGTAGCTGACGTCGGCAATGGCGACCCACAGGCGCCAGCCGCCGCCGCGTTTCTTCTCGCAGTACACCGCGTCATCGAAGTCGCGGGCATCTTCGCCGTCAATGGTAACCAGCGGCAGCGAGCGTAAATCGACGCGTCCGGCCTTCGCCTCTTCCGGCACCTGTTCTTTGAGACCGGAAACCTGTTTTTCCACCGCCGGCGGCCAGACATAAGGAATTTCATGGGTACGCAGCGCCATATCGACGGCCATGCCGGTGCCCATGTTGTCGCCCAGCACTTCGACGATTTTACCCACCGCTTTGGTGCGGCGGGTTGGTCGCTGGGTCAGCTCGACCACGACCACGTAGCCCATCCGCGCGCCCATTATCTCTTCCGGCGGGATCAGGATATCGAAGCTCAGGCGGCTGTCGTCCGGGACGACAAAGCCGACGCCAGCGTCGGTGAAGTAACGGCCAACTATCTGGCTGGTTTTCGGCACGAGGACGCGGACGATGCGCGCTTCGCGGCGGCCCTTACGGTCCGCGCCCAGCGGCTGAGCCAGCACCTGGTCGCCGTGAATACAGGTTTTCATCTGTTCTGACGACAGGTACAGATCGTCTTTGCGCCCTTCAACGCGCAGGAAACCATAGCCATCGCGGTGGCCAATAACGGTTCCTTTGAGGAGATCGAGGCGTTCCGGCAGGGCATAGCACTGGCGGCGGGTGAAGACCAGCTGACCGTCGCGCTCCATCGCGCGCAGGCGGCGGCGCAGCGCTTCGGTTTGCTCTTCGCCCTCGATATTTAACTCGATGGCCAGCTCATCGCGGCTGGCAGGCTTTTCCCGTTTAGTTAAATGTTCGAGGATAAATTCCCGGCTCGGGATAGGGTTCGCGTACTTCTCAGCTTCGCGTTCCTGGAATGGATCTTGTGACATATCGGTTCCTCCGTTGTCATCTCCGGCAGAGTGGCGTCACTCCACCAGCAATAATTTATAAAGCGGTTGATTCTTCTCAACCAAATCAGCCAGCGTATAGTTATCCAGTTCCTTGAGAAAACTCTGCGCGGCTTCAGCTAGTGCCTGTTTCAGACGACAGGCTGGTGTAATGTGGCAAAACTCGCTGCTGCAGTTGACCAGCGATAAGGGTTCAAGGTCACGCACCACGTCACCGACGCGGATCTGTCCTGCTGGTTTGCCGAGGCGAATGCCCCCGTTCTTCCCCCGCACGGCAGTCACGTAGCCCATGCGACTTAACTGATTGATTATTTTAACCATATGATTACGGGAGACACCATAGACCTCGGTCACTTCCGAGATACTGGTCATTCGTCCTTCCGGCAGCGACGCCATATAAATCAGCGCGCGTAGTCCGTAATCGGTGAAACTCGTTAACTGCACATAAACCTCAGGGAAAAGAAAACAGGGTATGTCGAGCGACATCATTATTATTGATGATAAACCAGCCAGCGCTCAGGCCGCTAATTTATTTGAAATGGGGCGGGCGAACAGCAAAAACAAGGGCGCCCGAACGGCGCCCCTTGAGAGTGATTACGCGTCGAACGGATCGCGCAGAATCATAGTCTCGGTACGGTCTGGACCGGTAGAGATGATATCCACCGGCACGCCGGTCAGCTCTTCAATACGCTGGATGTAGTTCAGGGCTGCCTGCGGCAGGCCGCTGCGCTCTTTCACGCCGAAGGTGGTTTCGGACCAGCCCGGCATGGTTTCGTAGATAGGCTCGATACCTTCCCAGTTATCGGCAGCCAGCGGAGTGGTGGTCACTTCGCGGCCATCCGGCATACGGTAGCCAACGCAGATTTTCACTTCTTTCAGGCCGTCGAGGACGTCCAGTTTAGTCAGGCAGAAGCCGGACAGGGAGTTAATCTGCACCGCGCGACGGACTGCGACCGCGTCCAGCCAGCCGGTACGACGACGACGGCCGGTGGTGGCGCCGAATTCGTTACCCTGCTTGCAGAGGAACTCGCCAGTTTCATCAAACAGCTCGGTCGGGAACGGACCTGCACCGACGCGAGTCGAGTACGCTTTAATGATACCGAGAACGTAATCCACATAACGCGGGCCCAGGCCGGAGCCGGTCGCCACGCCACCTGCGGTGGTGTTAGAGGACGTAACGTACGGGTAGGTACCGTGGTCGATATCCAGCAGCGTACCCTGCGCGCCTTCGAACATCACGAAGTCGCCGCGCTGACGCGCCTGATCCAGCAGGTCGGATACATCCACCACCATGCTGGTCAGGATGTCGGCAATCGCCATCACATCGTCCAGCACTTTCTGGTAGTCAACCGCTTCTGCTTTGTAGAAGTTCACCAGCTGGAAGTTGTGATATTCCATCACTTCTTTCAGTTTATCGGCGAAAGTTGCTTTATCGAACAGATCGCCAACGCGCAGACCGCGACGAGCGACTTTATCTTCGTAAGCCGGGCCAATGCCGCGACCGGTAGTGCCGATCGCTTTCGCGCCACGCGCTTTTTCACGCGCCACGTCCAGCGCCACGTGATAGTCAAGGATAAGCGGGCAGGCTTCAGAGAGCAGCAGACGCTCGCGAACCGGGATACCACGGTCTTCCAGGCCCTTCATCTCTTTCATCAGTGCGGCCGGAGACAGCACGACGCCGTTACCGATGATGCTGGTGACGTTTTCACGCAGAATGCCTGATGGAATAAGATGGAGAACGGTTTTTTCACCGTTGATTACGAGAGTATGGCCGGCGTTGTGACCACCCTGGTAGCGCACAACATATTTAGCCCGTTCAGTCAGGAGATCGACGATCTTCCCTTTACCTTCGTCACCCCATTGGGTGCCCAGTACGACGACGTTGTTACCCATTTTTCAAAATCACCGTTTGCTTAAAAATGGATTCTACCATCGCTTTTTCAGAGTTACAGCACTTTTTGCATCCAAAATAAGGCAAATCCGACCACTTTTTGATCAGCCAATCGATTTCCTCAACATGTAGTAGATCACAATCCCGGCAACCACAAGTCCGCCGCCAAAACGACGCAATAAATTATCCGGTAGCTGGCTCAGGCTGGCTACCATCTTGCGCCAGGCGCGCGGATAAAGCAGCGGGCCAAGCCCTTCAAGTACTAAAACCAGCGCCAGCGCCAGCCAAATGGTGGAGTTCATCGTCAACCCTAATTGAAAAGTATCATTGCCGCCCTCGCGGGCGTCTCGGCCAGCATGGTGAATTCATTCCCTCATTTCACATTGTCCCGTATTTCAGCTTCATTATGAACCGGAAAGGTGAAACAAAATTCACAACTAATTGTATTGCTGGATATTTTTTAAATTGTAACTATGCCATCGCGTACTACAACCCGGTACGTCTACTTAATCAGGAAGATTATGATGAGAGAATTAACCGCATTTGAAATCGAAAATGTGAGCGGCGCAGGCTGGTTACAGGATGGTCTGGCGGCCTTAGGCAGCAAGGTCGGCGCAGCCGCATGGACGATGGGCACTGATGCCCTGAGCATTAACCTGCCACTGCTTGGCACCCTCAATCTGGCCGACCTGGCGCCGGACCTGGGCAAAACCCTGGGCGAAAGCGTTGGGTCGACTATCGGGGGCACCATCGAAAGTGCGCTGGCAGGCCTGCCGGTGATCGGCGGCCTGCTGAACAAGCTACTCGGCAACTAATTCCCGCCCTCGCAGCATGAAAAAAGGCGCCTGTTTCAGGCGCCTTTTCGCATTATTACTTCAGGTTTACACCTTCTCCGGCTTATTTACGCGCCGAATCCGGTGAACGCATATAGCGGAAGAAATCGCTGTCCGGACTCAGGACCATCACATCCTGATTGCTCTGGAAGCTCTTCTCATAGGCACGCAGGCTACGGATAAAGGAGTAGAAGCCTGGATCCTGGCTGAACGCGTCGGCAAACAGTTTCGCTGATTCCGCATCACCTTCACCACGCAGGATACGGCCCTGGCGCTCGGCTTCCGCCAGCGTCTTGGTGACTTCATAGTCCGCAGTCGCGCGCAGTTTTTCCGCCTCTTCCTGACCCTGTGAACGATGGCGACGAGCAACCGCTTCACGCTCCGCGCGCATACGGTTATAAATCGCTTCCGACACTTCTGCCGGCAGGTTGATCTGTTTGATACGTACGTCGACAACTTCGATACCCAGCGCCGCCATACTGTTCGGGTTGATCACCTGCACTTTACCGTTGGTTTCGGCTTCCACACGCTCTGCCGCTTTAGCAATCGCGTCGTCAGCCGCCGGGGTGCTAACCTCATCTTCCGTACCGGCCGAACCCGAGTTCAGCGCATCGCGCACTTCCAGGGTCAGGCGACCACGGGAGTCGGTGACGATATCTTTCACATCCAGACGACCAATTTCAGAACGCAGACGGTCAGAGAATTTACGCTTCAGCAGCACCTCGGCCTGGGAGACGTCGCCGCCGCCGGTTGCCAGGTAGTAACGGCTGAAGTCGCTGATGCGCCACTTGATATAGGAGTCGACGATCAGGTCTTTCTTCTCTTTAGTAACGAAACGGTCAGCCTGGTTGTCCATGGTCTGAATACGCGCATCCAGCATCTTCACCGATTCGATAAACGGGATCTTGAAGTGCAGGCCTGGCGCATACACCAGCGGCTTGTTTTCGTCGTCGCGCAGAACTTTACCGAAACGCAGCGTGATACCGCGCTCGCCTTCCTTTACGACAAAGACAGACATGTAGAGCACTACCAGCACGATGACAATGATCGCGATAACAGATTTACGCATCGTTATTCCCCCTGACGCTGGTAGTCGTTACGCTGCGCGTTAGCGCGGCGTTGGTCCATAATGCTACCCCCGGTTGAGCTCGAGGTTGATGAGGTGCTGGCGCTGCTTGAGCTGGATGCTGGCGGCAGGCGCAGCAGATCGCTGGCGTCACTGCTATCGCTCTTTGCTGCCGGCGCAGCGGCGCCTTTCAGCATCTGATCCAGCGGCAGAACCATCAGATTGCCGTTTTTGCTGTCATTGACCAGCACTTTACGGGTGTGGCTCAGCACTTTTTCCATGGTTTCGATATACAGACGCTCGCGGGTAATTTCCGGCGCGGCTTTGTATTCCGGCAGGATCTTCGCAAAGCGAGCCACTTCACCCTGGGCTTCCAGAACGGTCTGGGTCTTATAGGCGCGTGCCTCTTCGAGGATACGCTGCGCCTGACCATTCGCCCGCGGCTGGACTTCGTTGGTATACGCTTCCGCTTCACGAATGTACTGCTGCTCGTTCTCACGCGCGGCAATGGCATCGTCAAACGCGGCCTTCACCTCTTCCGGCGGACGCGCCGTCTGGAAGTTGACGTCCAGCAGAGTGATACCCATGTTGTACGGGCGAATCGTCTCTTCCAGCTCACGCTGGGTATCGCTACGGATCACGGTACGACCTTCGGTCAGAATGCGATCCATGGTGTATTTGCCGATCACGCCGCGCAGCGCGCTGTCGGTGGCCTGACGCAGACTGTCGTCCGCGCTGGTCACGCTAAACAGATAGCGCTCCGGATCGGTGACGCGGTACTGCACGTTCATCTCAACGCGCACCACGTTTTCGTCAGAGGTCAGCATGACGCCGGAAGCCGCAAGTTCGCGCACCGACTCCACGTTCACTGCCTGAACGTTATCGATAAAGGTCGGTTTCCAGTTCAGGCCAGGCTCAACCAGATGGCTGAACTTGCCAAAACGGGTGACCACGCCGCGCTCGGCCTCTTTAATGGTATAGAAACCGCTGGCCGCCCAGATAATCACTGCCGCCGCAGCAACGATGCCGACAATACGCCCGCCCATCGGTCCGCGAGGCCCCTGCGCGCTATTGCCGCCGCCCAGTCCGCCCTTGCCGCCGCCGAGCCCGCCAAGTTTTTTACTTAACTTGCGGAAGATATCATCCAGATCCGGCGGCCCCTGCTCGCGACCGCCTTTATTGCCATTTCCCTCAGAGTTGCCGCCAGGTTTGCTGCTCCCCCACGGGTCGCGGTCCTGTCCGTTATTACCGGGCTGATTCCACGCCATGTATATGCTCCATATTTGTTTTTGATATCCCCACAGGGGTCAATATCTTCAGGCAAGCTGCAAGGTTAAACCACATAGTCAACAAGCGTTGGCTCTTGCTTACAGAGGCGCCGCCAGTCAACGATCGGCATGCGCACCTGCAGACTCACGCTGCCGTCATCCTCCATCCACTCTTTTTCTATCGCCTGAAGCTGATAGAAACGGCTTCTCAGTCGCCCTTCTTTCGGCGGTAAGCGCAGCGTATGCTGGGCCACTTCACCGGAAAGACGCTCCGTTAATGCCTGAAAAAGCAGTGGTACGCCAACCCCGGTCTGGGCTGAAAGCCAGACCCGAATCGGTTTATTTTCATCGTCGCGATCGATGCGCGGTTCAAAATCGTCAAGCATGTCGATTTTGTTCATCACCAGCAGCGCCGGGATCTCATCGGCCTCAATTTCAGCGAGAACCGTATTTACCGCATCAATGTTTTCCTGCACGCGGACATCCGCCGCGTCAATCACATGCAGCAGCAGCGTCGCCTGACGCGTCTCCTGCAACGTCGCTTTAAACGCTGCTACCAGATCGTGCGGCAGGTGGCGAATAAAGCCGACGGTATCGGCCAGCACCGTTTCGCCGACGTCAGGGACGTCAATGCGGCGCAGCGTCGGGTCCAGGGTGGCGAACAGCTGGTTCGCGGCATAGACCTCGGCGGCAGTGATCTGGTTAAAGAGCGTTGATTTTCCGGCGTTGGTATAGCCCACCAGCGACACGGTAGGAATATCGGCTTTCGCACGCGACCGCCGCCCCTGCTCGCGCTGTTTCTCGACTTTTTCCAGCCGCGACAGGATCTGCATGATACGGTTACGCAATAAACGGCGGTCGGTTTCGAGCTGGGTTTCACCCGGGCCACGCAAACCAATCCCGCCCTTCTGTCTTTCAAGGTGGGTCCAACCGCGGACAAGGCGAGTCGCCATATGGCGCAGCTGCGCCAGCTCGACCTGCAATTTCCCTTCATGGGTGCGCGCGCGCTGGGCGAAAATATCTAAAATAAGACCGGTGCGATCGATAACCCGGCATTCGCACAGGCGTTCCAGGTTACGTTCTTGCGCCGGACTCAGGGCATGATCGAAGAGCACGACCGAAGCGCCGGTCGCTTTAACGGCTTCCGCAATTTCGACTGCCTTACCTTCACCAACAAAATACTTCGGGTGCGGTGCTTTACGGCTACCGGTAATCACCTGCATTGCTTCGACACCGGCGGAAGAGGCCAGAGTTTCAAACTCCTGGAGATCTTCCATATCTTTGTCTTGCGAAAAATAGATGTGTACCAGTACCGCCTGCTCACCGGCGTCATAACGGTCAAACAAGCGTAAACCCCTTATAAAATACCAGCGGGGAACGCAGAAAACCTGGCTCCCCGGCGTGGAAAAACAGCACTGGCCTTATTCGGCGTCGTCGCTGTCTTGTTGCGGCGCAGAAGAACCCTGCGCGCTACCACCGTGGTGATAGTTACTGGAACCGCCGCCAGCATTGTTGCTGTGGTGAGACACCGGGCGAGACGGGACAACAGTAGAAATTGCGTGCTTATAGACCATCTGGCTGACCGTGTTCTTCAACAGGATCACGAACTGATCGAAAGACTCAATTTGCCCTTGCAGCTTGATACCATTCACCAAATAAATAGAAACCGGAACGCGTTCCCGACGCAAAGCGTTCAGGAACGGATCTTGTAAAGATTGCCCCTTAGCCATTCTCTCTTTTCCTTATATGTATGCTTGTTTTGTACTCAGAACCTTACGATTCTCAAAAAAAATTACGCACGATACCGTTTAATTGTACACGTTCAGTTCTGGCTCGCACCAACAACCTGTAATACTTTGTTGAGCGCTTGTTCAGGTTGTTCACTGTCTAACCAGTGCACACCTTCCCAACCGCGCAGCCAGGTGACCTGACGTTTGGCTAACTGTCTCGTGGCGCAAACACCTCGATAAACCATCTCATCATACGGGATCTCGCCATTGAGATATGACCACATCTGGCGGTATCCAACACAACGGATGGAAGGCATGTCCGTATGCAAATCTCCGCGGGCAAAAAGCGCCCGTACTTCTGCTTCAAAACCTGAAGCTAACATCTGATGAAAACGCTGTTCTATGCGTTGATGGAGCAGTTCACGGCTCGCCGGGGCGATGGCGAACTGATGCACCTGATATGGCAGAGCGTCTCCTGACGTTTGCGTCAGTTCCGTTAAAGTTTTACCCGAAATGAAAAAAACTTCCAGTGCCCGGGAAAGCCTTTGCGGATCATTTGGATGAATACGCGCAGCAGCCACGGGATCGATCTCCTGTAATTGCTGATGTAACGCATTCCACCCCTGCTCTGCGGCCTGCTGCTCAATCCGCGCTCTGACCTCTGGGTCAGCCGACGGTAAGGGCGACAATCCTTCCAGCAACGCTTTGAAATACAACATCGTTCCGCCGACTAACAGCGGAATTCGCCCGGCGGCGACTATATCCGCCATCGCCGCCAGCGCATCGCGGCGAAAATCCGCCGCGGAATAGGCCTCCGCAGGATCCAAAATATCCAGCAGCCGATGCGGCGCAGCGCTAAGCTCCGCAGCATCCGGTTTGGCGGTGCCAATATCCATTCCCCGATAAATGAGGGCGGAATCAACGCTAATCAACTCTACTGGCAAAACTTTACGTAAGGCTATCGCCAGCGCGGTTTTGCCGGAGGCCGTCGGGCCCATTAAAAAAATTGCCTTGGGCAGGCTCGCCTCGGTTACATCATTCATCTTTCAGGGCATTCATCGCCGAATGGAGATCTACAGGTTGTAACAGGCCACCCGGCGGCGTTCTCACCAGCTGCGGGCAAAGACGCTCAACGTCCGCCAGCAGCGCAATCGCCTGCGCCATATTCCATGACGTCTGTTCGCTCGTCAGATTACGCGCCATCCATTGGGCGATATTGCCGACGTCGAATGCGTTTTGCTGCGCCAGGTAGCCTATCAGTTCAGGAATCAAGATTTGTAAATTTTGTTGTCTTAAGGGTAAAGGGACCGCGCGCACCGTCACGTGCAGGGCATCGGTATGCACATCGATCCCTAGCTGCGCCAGCGCCGGCTGAGCGGCGGCCAGCGCCTGTTTTTCCCCTTCCGTAACTTTTAACCGCAGCGGGATCAGCAGCGGCTGAGCACATACCGCCTCCGCTCCCGGGGTCAACTGCGCCTGGCGCAGCCAGCGCTCGGCAACGGTCAACGACAGCAGCGCCAGACCGCCCTCGCGCTCCAGCAGCGCGCAGTCGCCGCCAACAATCGTCAACACTCTGCCAAAGCTCTGACTGTGACCGGCCAACTCTGCCGCCGCCGGAGGCTGCAACGCTGGCTTTGGCGACGTTGGCGTGTCGAGCAGTTGACGATAAAGCGCTCCCTGCTGCTTCTGGTAACCCGGCTGCGCATGCGGCCAGCTCGCGCCGCCCGGTTTGCCGCTGGAGGCCGCAGGCTCACGCGATGGCGTGATGCTGAAGCGGGTCGCAGGCTCCCGCGCTTCCGCTGGCCGCGCAAACTGGTTGCCTCCCGCGGCGATGCGGTTCTCCGGCATCGGGCGCGGCGCCGGCGGGTCGTCTTTTTCCGCCAGCGGCGCGTCAAGCTGCTGCTGCAGTACGCTCAGTACGCCCTGGTAGATAAAGTCGTGCACCAGGCGCGACTGATGGAAACGCACCTCATGCTTGGCCGGGTGGACGTTTACATCCACCTGATGGGGATCGATCTCCAGATACAGCACAAACGCCGGTTGCTGATCGGCCCCTAGCTTGTCTTCACAGGCCTGGCGGATAGCATGGTTGATCAGCCGATCGCGCATCATCCGCCCGTTAACGTAGCAATACTGAATTTCCGCCAGCGCTGGGGTGGTATGCAGCGGATCGGCGACCCAGCCGCGCAGGGTCAGATCGCCATGCTGCCACTCGATCGCCAGCGCATGTTCGAGAAAAGCGGCGCCGCAAATTGTCCCCAGCCGGCGCTCGCGCTGGCCATCCTGAGCGACTGCCCGATACTGGCGCATCACCTTGCCGTTATGGCTGAGGTTGATAGTGACGTCGAAACGCGCCAGCGCAATGCGGCGCACCACCTCGTCAATGTGGCCGAACTCGGTCTTTTCGGTGCGCATAAATTTGCGCCGCGCCGGGGTGTTATAGAACAGATCGAGGACTTCCAGAGTGGTACCGACCGGGTGCGCCGCCGGCTTCACCGTCACCGCCTGATCGCGGCCTTCAGCATACGCCTGCCAGGCTTCCTGCTGCTCCGCCGTGCGCGAAGTCAGCGTTAAGCGCGCCACCGAACTGATACTGGCCAGAGCTTCGCCACGAAAGCCGAGGCTGATAATGGCCTCCAGATCGTCAAGCGAGGCGATCTTGCTGGTCGCATGACGAGCCAGGGCCAGCGCCAGCTCGTCTTTTTTGATGCCGCTGCCGTTATCGCGGATGCGAATAAGCTTCGCGCCGCCGCGTTCGATATCAATGTCAATCCGCGTGGCGCCCGCATCAAGACTGTTCTCAACCAGCTCTTTCACCACCGACGCGGGCCGCTCCACCACCTCGCCGGCGGCAATCTGGTTGGCGAGCTGCGGCGGCAGAACCTGAATCGGCATCCCCTGCTCCTTAGTTAATCAACATCCCGCCCGGCGCCGCGGCGCTGGCGGTCTGCGCCGCCTCGCCGCGAGGCGCCGACTGCAGCGGATGCTGCATAAAGTAGTTGCGTAAGCCGTTATAAATCGCCTCCGCAATCTGCTCCTGGTAATCATCGCTACCCAGCAGCCGCTCTTCGCCGTTGTTACTGATAAAGCCCGTTTCCACGAGGATCGACGGGATGTCCGGCGAGCGCAGCACTCCAAGGCTAGCATGCTCCGGGCGGCGTTTGTGCAGGTTGCCAATACGCTGCAGCTGGCTCAGCACGTTGGTCGCCACATCGTAGCCGACGCGCTGGGAATGACCAAACTGCAGATCCAGCACCGCCTGGCTCAGGTAGGGGTCGGCCTGGCTGTTTGCCAGCACATCGCCCGCACCGCCGAGCAGTTCAGACTGCTTCTCATGCTGCTCGAGCCAACCGGCCATTTCGCTGTTGGCGCGACGGTTCGAGAGCACCCACACCGAGGCGCCAGTGGCATCGCGGTTTGGCGCGGCGTCAGCATGGATAGAGACGAGGAAATTGGCGTTTTGCTTACGCGCCACGTCAGAGCGGCCCATCACCGAAATAAAGTAATCCCCGTCGCGGGTCAGCACCGGCTTAAACTGCGGATCGGCGTTCAGTAACGCCCGCAGCTTGCGCGCGATAGCGATAGTCACGTTTTTCTCTTTGGTGCCGTTCGGGCCAATCGCGCCAGGATCCTGGCCGCCGTGCCCGGCATCAATGGCGATAATGACTTTATCATCCGCCGACACCGTGCGGGCCGCCGGGCGAGTCACGGTCTGATTGTTGGTCATCGCCGGCTGAGAGGAGGTCATCACCGTCTGCCGTTCATGACCCGACGAGCTGAACGGGTTACGCCCTGACGTCGTCGTCCGGGAAGGCATCACCGGCGGCGGGTCGGCCCGTTTCACCACCACGGGCGGCGGAGGCGGCGGCGGCGCGTCGGCGTTGATGGTAAAGACCACCGTGTAATTCGCCCCGTTCTGTTGCTTCACCGCCCGGGTTTTGCCATCTTCCGTCAGATCCACCAGCAGACGCAGCGTCTGCGTATCCTGCGGCGTGCCGGCGCGAATACTCTTCACCAGGTTGCTGCCGCTAAACTGCAGCGGTAGTCCCTGCAATACGCCGGTCTGCTTGATATCCAGCGCCACCAGACGTTTACCCTGTGGGGTAAAGGAGTACTCCGGCTCACCGACAAAGCTTAGGGTAATACGGGCCTGCTGGTCTCCGTTAGAGACCTGGATATCGGATAAACTCGCCGCAGTGGCGTGAAGACTCGACAGCATCAGCGCAGCGGCAAGCCAGGTGGTTATGCGATACTTCATCCCGTCATCCTTCAGGCTAAAAGGCTAAACGCGCCAGTAAAGATTCACCCCGTGAGGAGATCGCGGTAATACGCGCCTCACGCCCTTGTGCCTGGTAATCAAGGTGAATTTCAACATCCGGGTCAGGCAGGACACCTGCGCCTTGCTGCGGCCATTCCACCAGGCAGATGGCATCGTCGGCAAAATAATCACGGATCCCCATAAATTCGAGTTCCTCAGGATCCGCCAGACGGTAGAGATCGAAGTGATACACCATCAGGTTCTCGAGGGTATAGGGCTCCACCAGGGTATAAGTTGGGCTTTTGACATTGCCGCGGTGACCGAGCGCCTGCAAAAAGCCGCGGCTGAAGGTCGTTTTCCCCGCGCCTAAATCACCATACAGATAAATCACGGTGGCGCCGGTACAGGCCTGCGCGATGCGGTCGCCAAGGGCCAGCGTGGCCTGCTCATCGGGTAAAGGAATCACTCGGTTAATCATGGTCTACGTCAATCACATCCGGGTTAACAACACGCCTGAGCGTGGAAAAGAGATCGGTCGCCAGCATGCCGCGGGTGCCCTCGCGGGCGGCCAGTCGGTCGGCGGCATCGCCATGAGCGACGCACCCGGCACAGGCAGCATCATACGGCGTCAGGTGCTGTCCTAACAACGCGGCGATGATGCCGGTGAGCACATCGCCCATCCCGCCGCTGGCCATCCCGGCATTGCCGGCATCGATAATGCCCATCGCCCCGCTTTCACTGGCCACCACCGTGCCCGCGCCTTTCAGCACAACCACGCCACCATACCGTTTTACCAGACGCTGCGCAGAAAGTAAGCGATCGCTTTCAATTTCTGCCACGCTGACGTTCAGCAGACGGGCCGCTTCGCCGGGGTGCGGCGTTAGCACGCGATTGTGACGTTTATCGGGATTGAATGCCAGCAGGTTCAGCGCGTCGGCGTCCCAGACCATCGGTTTGTTAAAACTTTCCACCGTGCGCAGGGCGCTGCGTCCCCATTCGCGCTGCCCCAGGCCAGGGCCAATCGCCACCACATCAGCCCACTGCAGCGCGGCTTTCAGAGTCTGCGACGTCAGCTCATCTACCATTAATTCCGGCCGCACGGTGACAATGGGCGCCACGTTCTCCGGGTGAGTAAGTACTCGCACCAGTCCCGCGCCGCTACGTAGGGCCGCTTCACCGCACATACGGATAGCGCCTGCCGTGCCGCGATCGCCGCCGACAATCACCAGTTTACCGTGATCGCCTTTATGGGAGGTGGCCCGCCGCGGCGGCAGCCAGTCGGCGAGGTGGGCGGCGCAAAACCGCGTCAGAGGAGTGCTTTGTCCGGCGAGCCAGCGTTCGAGCCCCAGCGCATGATGGTGGAGTTGCCCGACGACATCCCGCGCCTTGCCGGTCAGCAGCCCCGGCTTGAGGGCGATAAAGGTCAGCGTATGGTCGGCCTGTACCACTGCACCTGGCGTCGCGCCCGTCTGCGCATTCAGGCCGGAAGGGATATCCAGCGCCACCACCGGCGCCGGGTGGTGGTTCGCCTGGTGGATGAGCGCCGCAACGGGATCGCGCGGCGCACTGCGCAGACCGGTGCCGAGCAGGCCATCAATAATCAGTGAGATATCGTCGGGCCATGGGATGGTCGCCGCATGGATCACGCCGCCGGCGTTAAGCCACGCCTCCCGCGCCGCCTGCGCCTCTTCCGGCAGCGGGCTGTCACTCTCCACCGCCAGCAGCGTCACCCGCCGCCCCGCGGCCTGTGCCAGACGCGCAACGACATATCCGTCGCCGCCGTTGTTGCCATGTCCGCAGAGGATCAGCCAGTGCGCGCTGGCAGGATAAGCACAGCTGGCCAGCTGGAACGCCGCCTCGCCCGCGCGCTGCATGAGTTCGAACAGCGTCAGCCCCAGGCTGTCCGCCGCCTCTCGTTCGGCCAGGCGCAGCGCCTCCGCAGGCCAAATGTTGTATGGTATACTGTCAGGGTTTTTCGTCATTGTATGGTCCATCATGTCACAGCCCCTCGATCTCGTTCAGTTAGCGCAACAAATCAAACAATGGGGCACAGAGCTTGGGTTCCAGCAGGTGGGGATCGCCGATATCGACCTCAGCGCCAGTGAACCCAAACTGCAGGCATGGCTGGATAAACAATACCACGGCGAAATGGAATGGATGGCCCGTCACGGTATGATGCGCGCCCGTCCCCACGAACTGCTGCCCGGTACGTTACGCGTCATCAGCGTGCGGATGAACTATCTGCCCGCTAACGCCGCCTTTGCCCGCACCCTGAAAGATCCCACGCTGGGTTACGTCAGCCGTTATGCCCTCGGGCGCGATTATCATAAGCTGCTACGTAATCGCCTGAAAAAGCTGGGGGAGAAGATTCAGGAACAGTGTGCTTCGCTCAATTTTAGACCTTTTGTCGATTCCGCGCCTATCCTGGAACGGCCAATCGCAGAAAAAGCGGGCCTAGGCTGGACAGGTAAGCACTCACTTATCTTAAGCCGCGACGCCGGATCGTTCTTTTTCCTCGGCGAACTGCTGATTGATCTGCCCCTGCCGGTCGACAGCCCGATCGCGGAGGAGTGTGGGCGCTGCGTCGCCTGCATGACCATCTGTCCCACCGGGGCCATCGTTGAGCCCTATACCGTCGACGCCCGGCGCTGCATCTCCTATCTCACCATTGAACTGGAAGGTGCAATCCCCGAGGAGTTCCGTCCACTTATCGGCAACCGTATTTACGGTTGTGATGATTGTCAGCTGATCTGCCCGTGGAACCGTTTCTCACAGCTCACCGATGAAGAGGATTTCAGCCCACGCAAAGCGCTGCATGCCCCGCCGCTGGTGGAGCTGTTCGCCTGGAGCGAAGCGTGGTTTCTGAAGGTGACCGAAGGGTCGGCGATTCGTCGCATTGGCCACCTGCGCTGGCTGCGCAATATCGCCGTCGCGTTGGGCAATGCGCCCTGGGATGAAGCCCATCTTCGCGCCCTGGAGAGCCGCCGGGGCGAGCACCCGCTTCTCGACGAACACATTGAGTGGGCGATTGCCCAGCAACTGAAAAAGCGGAACGCCGACGCCGTTGAAGTACAGCTGCCGAAAAAATTACGTCTGGTCAGAGTGGTAGAGAAAGGCTTGCCGCGCGACGCCTGATTCATTCACAGGCTGTGAATAAAATCTAAAACACATTGCGTTTCAAGGCGCAGACCAAGGTCAAGTGATCGGATTAACATTTTGAAATGAAATTTATTTCTTAAATTTCAATTACATACAAAGATACTATTTACAAAGCGAAGCATTTGCGCCGCCAGTGACGGAACGACAACCTGTGGATAACTCTGTTCACAGTATTTCTGCAGACCAAACGAAAATCATCCCCGGCGCTGGATTGCACTGTGGATAAATAAGAGATGGAAGAAAATTTGGAGCGGGAAACGAGACTCGAACTCGCGACCCCGACCTTGGCAAGGTCGTGCTCTACCAACTGAGCTATTCCCGCTTAATCATCGTCATTCAAGCTACCGTCTAGCAACCTGAAAACTGCGACTGGTGTGGTGTGTCTTTCAAATTTTGGAGCGGGAAACGAGACTCGAACTCGCGACCCCGACCTTGGCAAGGTCGTGCTCTACCAACTGAGCTATTCCCGCTTAATCTTCGGCTTTCGCCCCGCATCTGCGAGATGAAATCCTTTGATCAGGATGGTGCTTTCAAATTTTGGAGCGGGAAACGAGACTCGAACTCGCGACCCCGACCTTGGCAAGGTCGTGCTCTACCAACTGAGCTATTCCCGCGTTACTGCATTTTTTGCCATATTTCGATGGCGTCGTAATTTGCATTTCTGCGTCGTTACGGGAGGCGCATTATACGAGAATTCGATGCCCCTGCAACCCCCTGACGATCACTTTTTTGCGTTTTTTGTTTAAATGGACATTTTCTCGCCATCTACGCCGCTGAATTGTATAAATAAGCGTCATAACGGGCAAAATCGCTTTTTCCGCCCGGCTGAATGACGCAAAATCGCTCGCATCATACAGCGGTGGCGCGACGTATAACGAGGCCACCCCGACGCCAAACAGGGAATTAGCATGAGAAAAGTCCTCACCGTCCTGCTGCTGAGCACGCTGGCCATCGGAACCGCGTCAGCCGAGACGCTCCATTTTGGCACCACCACGGCCAATCCACCGTTTGTCACCGCCAACGGCAAAAATCAGCCCGTTGGCTTCGATATCGATCTCGCGCACGCCCTGTGCCAGCAGATGCAGGCGCAGTGCCAGTTCACGGCGCAGCGTTTCGATACCCTGATCCCGGCTTTACGCTTTAAGAAATTTGACGCGGTGATTGCCGGCATGGAAGTGATCCCGATGCGTGAGAAGCAGGTCGCCTTCAGCCGACCCTATCGCCAGGCGCTCTCCGGGGTAGTGATCGTCAACAAAGATGTCGCCCATACCTTTGCCGATCTGAAGGCTAAAAAAGTCGGCGTGGTGAAAGGCACGCTGCATCAGCGCTACCTGCGTGATAAACAGAAAGCCGTACAGGCTGTCCCTTACGACGATGTCGCCAGCGCCCTGGCCGCGCTGAAAGCCGGGCAAATAACCGGCGTCATGGGCGACTTCGCCACCCTCGACGCCTGGCAGCAGGAGAACCCTGACTACGCCATCATGGATGAACGGGCCACCGACCCGGCTTATTACGGTAAGCAGTATGCGATTGCGGTGCGCAAAGACGATCCGGAGCTGCTGAACGCCATCAACGATGCCCTGGCCGCGGTCATGGCGACACCTGACTTCCAGCAGATGCAGCAGAAGTGGTTTAAATAACGCAGAAAAGTGTACCGGGCCGCGCACAGGGCCCGGTCGCGGTTTACAGCTTAATGAAGTGTTCGCGGTAGTAAGCCAGCTCGGCGACCGACTCGCGGATATCGTCCATCGCCTGATGAGTGCCCTGCTTTTTAAAACCGTCGAGAATTTCCGGCTTCCAGCGGCGCGCCAGCTCTTTCAGCGTGCTAACGTCCAGGTAGCGATAGTGGAAATAGGCTTCCAGTTGCGGCATGTACTTAAACAGGAAGCGACGATCCTGGCCGATACTGTTGCCGCAGATCGGCGACTTGCCCGCCGGCACCCACTGCTTAAGAAACTCAATGGTCGCCAGTTCGGCATCGTGCTCGCTGACGGTGCTGGCCTTTACGCGATCCACCAGACCGCTGCCGGTATGCGTCCGCACATTCCACTCGTCCATTAATGCCAGCTGAGCGTCCGACTGATGCACCGCGATGGTCGGGCCCTCAGCCAGAATGTTCAGGTTGGCATCGGTCACCAGGGTGGCGATTTCGATAATGCGATCGCGCTCCGGATCCAGCCCTGTCATCTCAAGATCGATCCAAATGAGGTTGTTTTCATTTGCACTCATGCTATTTTCCACCCTTCTCGCGTGACTATATTCATCTAAAATAGCGTGTATCATAGAGGTTTTGCCCCATCAGGGCGACCAGGAGCCAGTTCGATTGAGTAAAAATAAACTCTCCAAAGGCCAGCAGCGCCGCGTCAAAGCCAACCACCAGCGCCGTCTGAAAACCACTGCGGAGAAGGCCGACTACGATGACAACCTGTTTGGCGAAACGTCGGAAGGCATTGTCATCAGTCGCTTTGGTATGCATGCCGACGTCGAATCCGCTGACGGCAGCGTGCATCGCTGCAATATCCGCCGGACGATCCGCTCGCTGGTCACCGGCGACCGCGTGGTCTGGCGGCCGGGTAAAGACGCCGCCGACGGCGTAAGCGTCAAAGGGATCGTCGAGGCGGTGCACGATCGCGCCTCCGTCCTGACGCGTCCGGATTTTTACGACGGCGTGAAGCCTATCGCCGCCAATATCGACCAGATCGTGGTGGTTTCCGCGATCCTGCCTGAGCTGTCGCTGAATATTATCGATCGCTATCTGGTGGCCTGCGAAGCGCAGGATATCGAGCCGCTCATTGTGCTGAATAAAATCGATCTGCTGGATGATGATGGTCTGCGCTTCGTCAATGAGCAAATGGATATCTACCGCAACATCGGTTACCGCGTGCTGCTGGTTTCCAGTCGGACTCAGGACGGCCTTAAGCCGCTGGAAGCGGCCCTGACCGACCGCATCAGTATCTTCGCCGGGCAGTCCGGGGTCGGTAAATCGAGCCTGCTGAACGCCCTGCTCGGGTTGAGCGAGGATCAGATCCTCACCAATGATGTCTCGGACGTTTCCGGCTTAGGTCAACACACCACCACCGCTGCACGCCTCTACCACTTCCCGCACGGCGGCGATGTGATTGATTCACCGGGGGTACGTGAGTTCGGCCTGTGGCATCTGGAAGCGGAACAAATCACCAACGGCTTTGTCGAATTCCATGATTATTTAGGCCGTTGCAAATATCGCGACTGTAAACACGATACCGATCCTGGCTGTGCGCTTCGCGAAGCGGTAGAGAACGGCAAGATCGCCGAAAGCCGTTTTGAGAACTACCACCGCATCCTGGAAAGCATGGCGCAGGTACAGGTAAAAACGCGTAAAAACTTTTCCTCGTCCGATGACTGATCATTAAGCTGAGCATCACGTCAGGCGCTGCCGGGCAGCGATGATGACGCAGCTTACGCGGATGCCATTTGGCGAGTTTTACGTATAGAATCGTCCCCTTTTTTCAGGTCCCCGCCCGCAGGCGGGGTCAGGAACGACATATCATGGCCTGGAGGCTACTTTGTTAAACGATCTTAAACTTTCACTGCAATACATTCTGCCTAAACTGTGGCTCACCCGCCTCGCAGGCTGGGGTGCGAGCAAACGCGCAGGTTGGCTGACGAAGCTGGTCATCGATCTGTTCGTGAAATACTACAAGGTCGATATGAAAGAGGCGCAGAAGCCGGATACCGCGGCTTATCGCACCTTCAACGATTTCTTCGTGCGCCCGCTGCGCGACGACGTTCGCCCGCTGAATACCGATCCAAACGTGCTGGTGATGCCGGCCGATGGCGTGATCAGCCAGCTTGGCGCCATTGAGAACGATAAAATCCTGCAGGCTAAAGGTCATGACTACAGTCTGGAAGCCTTGCTGGCCGGCAACTATCAGATGGCCGACCTGTTCCGTAACGGCAGCTTCGCCACCACCTACCTGTCGCCGCGCGACTATCACCGCGTACACATGCCGTGCAACGGCATCCTGCGCGAAATGATCTACGTTCCTGGCGACCTGTTCTCTGTTAACCACTTGACGGCGCAGAACGTCCCGAACCTGTTCGCCCGTAACGAGCGCGTCATCTGCCTGTTTGATACTGAGTTTGGCCCGATGGCGCAAATTCTGGTGGGCGCAACTATCGTCGGCAGCATCGAGACCGTGTGGTCCGGCACCGTGACCCCGCCGCGCGAAGGCATTATTAAACGCTGGACCTGGCCCGCTGGCGACAACGAAGGCTCCATCGCCTTGCTGAAAGGCCAGGAGATGGGCCGCTTCAAACTGGGTTCCACCGTGATCAACCTGTTTGCTCCGGGCCAGGTGAAGCTGGTCGACACGCTGCAAAGCCTGTCCGTGACCAAGATCGGCCAACCGCTGGCGACAGCAGTGGAAGCGACCGCCGCCGCTGAACCCGCGCCGTTACCGGAAGAAGAGATCCGCGCCGAACACCGCGCCAGCCCGCTGGTTGACGATAAACAAGACCAAGGTTAATTCTTCAGCAAAAGGGTTATGCCGTGCGCCTGATATACACTTTCCTGTTGGCCTTGAGCCTCAGTTTCGGGGCGTACGCTGCGACAGCCCCGGATGCTAAACAGATAACCCAGGAACTGGAACAGGCGAAGGCGGCAAAGCCCGCCCAGCCTGAAACCGTTGAAGTTCTGCAGTCCGCGCTGAACGCGCTTGAGGAGCGAAAATCATCCCTCGAGCGCGCCCGTCAGTATCAGGACGTTATCGACAATTTCCCCAAACTGTTTCAAAGCCTGCGTGCCCAGCTCAATAATCTGAGCGAAGAGCCGCGCCAGGTGCCAACCGGCCTGACCGCCGATGCGCTGAACCAGGAGATCCTGCAGGTCAGCAGCCAACTGCTGGAATCGAGCCGCCAGGCGCAGCAGGAGCAGGATCGCGCGCGTGAAATCGCCGACTCCCTGAACCAGCTGCCGCAGCAGCAAACCGATGCCCGTCGTCAGCTCAATGAGGTTGAGCGCCGCATCGGCACGCAAACCGGCAACAATGCTCTCGCCCAGGCGCAAAATCTTGCCCTGCAGGCGGAATCAGCGCGTCTGAAGGCGCTGGTGGATGAACTCGACCTCGCCCAGCTCTCCGCCAACAACCGCCAGGAGCTGTCGCGCGCCCGTTCCGAGCTGGCGCAAAAACAGAGCGAGCAGCTGGATGCCTATCTGCAGGCGCTGCGCAATCTGCAAAACAGCCAGCGCCAGCGGGAGGCGGAAAAGGCGCTGGAGAGTACCGAACTGCTGGCGGAGAACAGTGAAAACCTGCCGCCGGACATCACCGCCCAGTTTAAGGTCAACCGTGAGCTCTCCCAGGCGCTGAACCAGCAGGCGCAGCGCATGGATCTGGTGGCGTCCCAGCAGCGGCAGGCGACGAATCAAACGCTGCAGGTGCGCCAGGCGTTAAACACCCTGCGCGAGCAGTCGCAGTGGCTGGGCTCCTCCAATCTGCTGGGCGAAGCCCTGCGCGCCCAGGTGGCGCGGCTGCCGGAGCGCCCTCGCCCGCAGCAGCTGGATACGGAAATGGCGCAGCTGCGCGTGCAGCGTCTGCGCTTTGAAGATTTGCTGAGTAAGCAGCCGCAGCTGCGGCAGATCCGCCAGGCCGACGGCGAACCGCTGACCAGCGAGCAGAACAAGATCCTGCAGGCGCAGCTGCGCACGCAGAACGAGCTGCTGAACTCGCTGCTGCGCGGCGGCGATACCCTGATGCTGGAGCTCACCAAGCTGAAGGTCGCCAACGGCCAGCTGGAAGACGCGCTGAAAGAGATCAACGAAGCCGCCCACCGCTATCTGTTCTGGACTTCGGACGTCAGCCCCATCGGCTTCTCCTGGCCGCTGGAGATCGTCCAGGATCTGCGGCGCCTGATCTCCCTGGATACCATCAGCGAACTGGGTAAAGCCAGCGCGATGATGCTTACCAGCAAAGAGACCCTGCTGCCGCTGTTTGCCGCCCTGCTGCTGGTTGGCTTTAGCATCAGCTCGCGGCGCCATTTCACCCGCTTTCTCGAGCGCTCCAGCGCCCGGGTGGGGAAAGTCACTCAGGATCACTTCTGGCTGACGCTGCGCACGGTCTTCTGGTCGATACTGGTGGCCTCGCCGCTGCCGGTGCTGTGGATGACGCTCGGCTATGGTCTGCAGTCCGCCTGGCCGTTCCCGCTGGCGGTGGCGATTGGCGATGGAGTCACCGCGACGGTGCCTCTGCTGTGGGTGGTGATGATCTGCGCCACCTTCGCCCGGCCAAACGGGCTGTTTATCGCCCACTTCGGCTGGCCGCGTAGCCGCGTGGCGAAGGCGATGCGCTACTACCTGATGAGCATCGGGCTGATTGTGCCGCTGATTATGGCGCTGATCATGTTCGATAATCTTAACGACCGCGAATTCTCCGCTTCGCTGGGCCGCCTGTGCTTCCTGCTGATCTGCGGCGCGCTGGCGGTGGTCACCCTGAGCCTTAAGCACGCCGGTATTCCGCTCTATCTGGATAAAGAGGGGAATGGCGACAATATGGTGAACCGCCTGCTGTGGAACCTGATGCTTGGCGCCCCGCTGGTGGCCATGCTGGCGGCCGCCGTCGGCTACCTCGCCACCGCCCAGGCGCTGCTTGCGCGTCTGGAAACCTCGGTCGCCATCTGGTTCCTGCTGCTGGTGGTCTATCACATCATCCGCCGCTGGATGCTGATCCAGCGCCGCCGGCTGGCCTTCGACCGGGCCCGCCATCGTCGCGCGGAAATTCTCGCTCAGCGCGCCCGCGGCGAAGATGAGCCCGTTCACGTCAGCAGCCCGGAAGGGTCGGTGGAGACGGAGGTCAGCGAGGTCGACCTCGATGCCATCAGTACCCAGTCGCTGCGGCTTGTGCGCTCCCTGCTGATGCTGATCGCGCTGCTATCGGTCATCGTGCTGTGGTCGGAGATTCACTCGGCGTTTGGCTTCCTTGAGAATATCTCGCTGTGGGACGTGACCTCGACGGTACAAGGGGTGGAAAGCCTTGAGCCTATTACGCTTGGCGCGGTGTTGATTGCCATTCTGGTGCTGATCATCACCACTCAGCTGGTACGCAACCTGCCCGCGCTGCTGGAACTGGCGATCCTCCAGCATCTCGATTTAACCCCCGGCACCGGCTACGCCATCACCACCATCACTAAGTATCTGCTGATGCTGGTCGGCGGGCTGGTGGGCTTCTCAATGATCGGTATTGAGTGGTCGAAGCTGCAGTGGCTGGTCGCCGCGCTGGGTGTGGGTCTCGGGTTTGGCCTGCAGGAGATCTTCGCCAACTTTATCTCCGGCCTGATTATCCTGTTTGAGAAGCCGATCCGCATCGGCGATACGGTCACCATTCGCGACCTGACGGGCAGCGTCACCCGCATTAATACCCGTGCGACCACCATCAGCGACTGGGACCGAAAAGAGATTATCGTGCCGAACAAGGCGTTCATTACCGAACAGTTTATCAACTGGTCGCTGTCGGACTCGGTTACCCGCGTGGTGCTGACGGTGCCGGCGCCTGTGGACGCCGATACCGAAGAGGTGACGAAAATTCTCATCGCCGCGGCGCATCGCTGCTCGCTGGTCATCGATACCCCGGCGCCGGAGGCGTTTCTCGTCGACCTGCAGCAGGGGATCCAGATTTTCGAGCTACGTATTTTTGCCGCGGAGATGGGGCACCGCATGCCGCTGCGCCATGAGATGCATCAGCTGATCCTGGCGGGCTTCCGCGAGCATGGCATTGATATGCCGTTCCCTCCGTTCCAGATGCGTCTGGAAAGTATTGACGGCAGGCAAAGCAGTAAAACCATGACCTCGGCCGGAAAAACCAGCCGCCGTACGGCTGGTAGCCTGTAAACCATCCCCTGCCCGGCGGCACCGCCGGGCAGGCTCTTTAACTCTCCATCACCAGCGCGCCGGACGCCATGCGCCGACGGTAGCTTTCGTAGATCCCCAGCGCCAGCAGTGAGAAGAAGATCGGTCCACCCACCATCCACAGGGTACTGTTCCAGTCCCCGCTGTCGATGACGGGTTGGATAATGGTGAAGATATTGGCGAAGGTCACCACCAGCAGCACCACGCCGGTCGCCAGCAGCGTCGACGGACGGTTTTTGAAGATCACGAACGGCCGGTCAAGATGGGTTTTCGCCTTGAAGAACGGGAAGGCGATGGTCAGGAACAGATAAGGCAAGGTCATAGAGACATTGGCCATCAGCGTCAGCTTGTTATAAAACGCGGAAGCGCTATCCCCACCGAACGATACCAGTACGATAAACACCCTGACCAGCAGACACTGCAGCCACATCGCCGCGGCGGGCATTCCGTTGACGTTGAGACGGGTCATCACCGACGGCCAGAGCGCTTTTGGCGTGCCCTGGATAATCGCTTTCAGGGGAGAATAGCTGAGGGTGAAGAACGCGCCGGTGTAGGCGAGAAACATCGACAGGCCGGTAATACGGGCGAACCAGACCCCGGTCAGGGCTGACGCCGCAGGGGTCAGGTGCAGGGCCTGGCCCAGCGTCGCCCCGAGGCTGGTCATCAGCACATAGGTGATGTTGCCGAGGTTGGTCGAACGCGCGCCAAGCACCTGCTGCCAGTTGGCGCTCACGCCCCACAGCACAATCGCCAGCGAGTAACCGATCGAGATAACGATCGCCGCGATGATAATACCTTTGGCAAAGTTCTTTTCCGGCTTATCGGTCTTATCCACTAAGCCGCCAACCGCCTCAATTCCGCCATAGGCAAAGATGGCAAATACCACAAACGACAGCATCGCCATGCCCGACTGATACCCGGGATTAGGCGAAAGGGTGAAGTTTAACGGCTGGGCGAAATGACCGCCGTAAAGCAGAAGGATCGCCCCGCTCACCAGCAGCAGCACCAGGTTAAGCCCCATCACCGCGATACCGCCGACGGCGGTAATTTTAGCGATTTTATTGATCCCTTTGACGGCAATAAAGGTCACCACGACCATCCAGCAGGCCGCCAGAATACCGACCGTCTGCGTCGGCGTCAGGCTACCCAGCGCCCAGGTCTGGGTTTTGTCCGTGCCAAACAAAAAAGTAGAGAGCGGGACCCAGATCTTAGCGGCGGTACTCACCATCCACACTACGTACGAGGCAAACCACATAAAGGTACCAATGAAGGCAAAGCGCGGCCCGACGCTGTGGTTCATCCAGGAATAGATCCCGCCCTCTTCGCGACGATAAGCTGAGCCCATCTCCGCCATCATCAGCGCGAACGGGATAAAGAAAAAGAGGGCGGAAAAAAGGTAAAACGGCATCGCGCTATAGCCCATCAGATAAAACGCCGATGGGCTGTTGGCAAAGCCAAACACCGAGGTGAAGATCATCAGAATCAGCCCGATCAGGCTCATCTTCTTGAGTTGTTGATGCATAAATCTATCCAAACGTGGGCATCGCCCGACGAGCGACGCCTGGCCTCATAAAAAGAGCGCGGATAGTAGCAAAATCACGGAGGGAAATTGTGGGTATTCGGGCTAAAGCCGGGGCGAGGGTGTCAGGTTCAGAGTCGTCTTTCACCTCCCCCACCCGCCGGCGGAGGGAGGTGAAAAAGCGATCAGGCGCGGTCTACCGTAAAGGCGATCACTTCGCCGATGCTTTCAGCGCCCAGCGCCAGCATGACCACGCGGTCAACGCCCAGCGCCACGCCGGAGCAGTCCGGCAGACCCGCCTCCAGCGCCGCCAGCAGGTTGTTATCGATGGGCTGCTGCGGAAGGCCGCGCGCGGCGCGTTTGCGGTTATCCTGCTCAAACCGCAGGCGCTGTTCATGGGCGTCGGTCAGCTCGTGGAAACCGTTCGCCAGCTCAATACCTTTGTAATAGACCTCAAAGCGCTCAGCGACCCGATGATCTTCCGGGCTGATCTGCGCTAAAGAGGCCTGAGTCGCCGGGAAATGATAAATGAACGTTGGTCGATCTTTGCCGATGTGCGGCTCCACGCCCATGGTGAACAGCAGCTGCAGCAGGGTATCGCGATCTTCTTCAGTATCGGCGATATTGCTCAGATCCAGCTTCGCTGCGACTTCACGCAGCTGTGCTTTATCGGCAGAGAGCGGGTCAATTTCCAGATGGCGCTGAAACGCCTGCTGATAGGAGAGACTTTCCGCCGGTTGGCACTCCAGCACCTGCTGCAGCAGATCGTCCACCTCATTGATCAGGCGATACATGTCATAGCATGGACGATACCACTCCAGCATGGTGAATTCCGGATTGTGATGACGCCCCATCTCTTCATTACGGAAGCTGCGGCACAGCTGGAAGACCGGGCCGCAACCCGCCGCCAGCAGGCGCTTCATGTGGTATTCCGGACTGGTCATCAGGTACAGGTTAAGCCCCTGAGAATGGCCCGGGCCGACGAAACGGGTTTCGAACGGGAACAAATGAATATCCGTTACCGTCGCCTGACTCATGCAAGGCGTCTCCACCTCCAGCACGCCGCGATCGGTAAAGAAACGGCGGATTTCCGCCATCACCGCCGCGCGCTTCAACAGATTGGGAATGGGTGCGCTCGGCTGCCAGGTTGCCGTCTCGCTCATGGTACTTTCTCCGATTGCAAATTAAGGGCACGAAGTCTACTCGCAACCGGCGAGTGAAACAAATTTTGTGCAATCTCCGGCAGACTACATGCCATTAATCTATCGTTAACCCTGACGCATAAATACCACTGATAAATAACCGCACATATCGATAAAAAAATCGAACACGTCAATTTTCCATACTGACCCTAAGGCTATACTCCTGTACCTATAAAGGAGCAGTGATACTTTTTCGCCAGCCCGGCGGCGAAATACACTAAAACTGGAGGAATGTCGTGCAAACTTTTCAAGCCGATCTCGCCGTAATTGGCGCCGGCGGGGCAGGCCTTCGTGCCGCTATCGCCGCCGCTCAGGCCAACCCCAACGCTAAAATCGCCCTGATTTCTAAAGTCTATCCGATGCGCAGCCATACGGTCGCTGCAGAAGGGGGGTCCGCAGCCGTTGCCCAGGATCACGATAGCTTTGAGTACCATTTTCACGACACCGTCGCGGGAGGCGACTGGCTGTGCGAGCAGGATGTCGTCGACTATTTTGTTCATCACTGCCCGACGGAAATGACCCAACTGGAGCAGTGGGGATGCCCATGGAGCCGCCGCCCCGACGGCAGCGTCAACGTCCGGCGCTTCGGTGGCATGAAAATCGAACGCACCTGGTTTGCCGCCGACAAAACCGGCTTCCACATGCTGCATACCCTCTTCCAGACCTCCCTTCAGTTTCCCCAAATTCAGCGCTTTGACGAACATTTCGTCCTTGACCTGCTGGTCGATGACGGGCAGGCCCGCGGCCTGGTGGCGATGAATATGATGGAAGGCACCCTGGTGCAGATCCGCGCTAACGCCGTGGTGCTGGCTACCGGCGGCGCCGGGCGCGTCTACCGCTACAACACCAACGGCGGCATCGTCACCGGTGACGGGATGGGGATGGCCCTGGGCCATGGCGTGCCGCTGCGCGACATGGAATTCGTTCAGTATCACCCGACCGGCCTGCCGGGCTCCGGGATCCTGATGACCGAAGGCTGCCGCGGCGAAGGCGGGATTCTGGTCAACAAAAACGGCTACCGCTATCTGCAGGATTACGGCATGGGCCCGGAAACCCCGCTCGGCGAACCGAAGAATAAATATATGGAGCTGGGCCCACGCGACAAAGTGTCCCAGGCCTTCTGGCACGAGTGGCGGAAAGGGAACACCATCCCGACGCCGCGCGGCGACGTGGTCTACCTCGATCTCCGCCACCTCGGCGAGAAAAAACTGCTGGAGCGTCTGCCGTTTATCTGTGAACTGGCGAAAGCCTACGTCGGCGTCGATCCGGTGAAAGAGCCGATCCCGGTGCGCCCGACCGCGCACTACACCATGGGCGGTATTGAAACCGATCAGCAGTGCGAAACCCGAATCAAAGGGCTGTTTGCCGTGGGCGAATGCTCGTCCGTTGGCTTACATGGCGCCAACCGTCTGGGCTCCAACTCGCTGGCCGAGCTGGTGGTCTTCGGCCGCCTTGCCGGGGAGCAGGCCATGCAGCGCGCCGCTCAGGCGGGCGAGGCAAACGGCGCCGCCCTCGATGCGCAGGCTGCCGATGTGGAGCAGCGCCTGAAAGATCTCGTCAACCAGGAAGGTAACGAAAACTGGGCGAAAATTCGCGATGAAATGGGGCTGTCGATGGAGGAAGGCTGCGGCATCTACCGCACGCCGGAGCTGATGCAGAAAACGATCGACAAGCTGGCTGAACTGCAGGAGCGCTTTAAGCGCGTGCGCATTACCGATAATTCCAGCGTGTTCAATACCGATCTGCTTTACACCATTGAGCTGGGGCACGGTTTAAACGTTGCCGAATGTATGGCGCACTCGGCCATCGCCCGTAAAGAATCGCGCGGGGCGCACCAGCGTCTGGATGAAGGCTGTACCGAACGCGACGACGTCAACTTCCTCAAGCACACTCTCGCCTTCCGCGAGGCCGATGGCACTACCCGTCTGGAATATGGCGATGTGAAGATCACCACGCTGCCGCCGGCAAAACGTGTCTATGGCGCAGAAGCGGACGCGGCTGAGAAGAAGGAGACCACCCATGGCTGAGATGAAAAACCTGAAAGTCGAAGTGGTGCGCTACAATCCGGAGGTCGACACCGCACCGCACAGCGCGTTCTATGACGTGCCTTACGATGAACAGACCTCGCTGCTGGACGCGCTGGGCTACATCAAAGACAACCTGGCGCCAGACCTGAGCTACCGCTGGTCCTGCCGAATGGCAATCTGCGGTTCCTGCGGCATGATGGTCAACAAGGTGCCGAAGCTGGCCTGCAAAACCTTCCTGCGCGATTACACCAAAGGCATCAAGGTGGAGGCATTGGCCAACTTCCCGATCGAGCGCGATCTGGTGGTGGACATGACCCACTTTATCGAAAGCCTGGAAGCCATTAAGCCGTATATCATCGGCAATAACCGCACGCCTGACCAGGGGCCAAACAAGCAGACCCCGGCCCAGATGGCGAAATACCATCAGTTTTCCGGCTGCATCAACTGCGGGCTGTGCTATGCCGCCTGTCCACAGTTCGGCCTGAACCCGGAATTTATCGGCCCGGCGGCGATCACCCTCGCCCACCGCTATAACGAAGACAGCCGCGACCACGGTAAAAAGGAACGCATGGCGCAGCTTAACGGCCAGAATGGCGTCTGGACCTGTACTTTCGTTGGCTACTGCTCGGAAGTGTGTCCGAAGCACGTCGACCCGGCGGCCGCGATCCAGCAGGGCAAGGTGGAAAGCTCGAAAGACTTTCTTATCGCCACCCTGAAACCACGCTAAGGAGTGCATTATGACGACGAAACGCAAACCCTACGTGCGACCAATGACCTCCACCTGGTGGAAAAAGCTGCCGTTTTATCGCTTCTACATGGTACGGGAAGGCACGGCGGTACCGACGGTATGGTTTAGCATTGTGCTGATTTATGGGCTGTTTGCCCTCAAGCACGGCGCCGAGAGCTGGGCGGGATATATCGGATTCCTGCAAAACCCGGTGGTGGTAATCCTCAACCTGATTACTCTGGCGGCGGCGCTGCTGCACACCAAAACCTGGTTTGAGCTGGCGCCGAAAGCCGCCAACGTCATCATCAAAGGCGAAAAAATGGGGCCAGAGCCGGTCATTAAAGGGCTCTGGGTGGTGACGGCGGTGGTCACCGTGGTGATCCTGTTTGTCGCCCTGTTCTGGTAAGGAGGCTGAGATGATTAATCCCAATCCGAAACGTTCCGATGAACCCGTATTCTGGGGGCTGTTTGGCGCAGGCGGCATGTGGGGCGCGATCGTCGCGCCGGTGATAGTGCTGCTGGTCGGCATCCTGCTGCCGCTGGGGCTTGCCCCGGCCGACGCCTTCAGCTATGAGCGTGTGCTGGCTTTTGCCCAAAGCTTTATCGGCCGCGCGTTCATCTTTCTGATGATTGTCCTGCCGCTGTGGTGTGGGTTGCATCGTATTCACCACGCCATGCACGATCTGAAAATCCATGTGCCAAACGGTAAATGGGTCTTCTACGGCCTGGCGGCAATCCTCAGCGTCATCACCCTCGTTGGCGTACTGTTTATCTGATCCTGCAAGAGCCCGGTCGCATTTCTGCTACCGGGCTCGCTTCATAGAAAAATCTTGCCGCCTTTTCCCTGCTGGACTCTACACTTAGCTTAAAAGCCAGCAAGGAGCATGCCATGCGTATCCTGCCGATAATTACCGCGATTGCCGTCTCGTTCCTGTCTGTCGCCTGCAGCACGCCCACCCCGCCGCCGGGCGTCAACGTGGTCAGTCCCTTCGACGTTCAGCGCTATCTGGGTACCTGGTATGAAATCGCCCGCTTTGACCACCCTTTTGAAAGCGGGCTGGAAAAAGTCACGATCGCCTGGCACCCACGTGATGACGGCGGTCTGGATGTGGTGAATAAAGGTTATAACCCCGACCGCGGCATGTGGCAGAAAACGGACGGGGTAGCGTACTTTACCGGGGAGCCCAGCCGCGCCGCGCTGAAGATTTCCTTCTTCGGCCCTTTCTACGGCAGCTATAACGTCATTGCTCTGGATAAGGAGTATCGTTACGCGCTGGTCTGCGGCCCCGATCGCGACTATCTCTGGCTGCTGGCCCGGGCGCCGACCATCGCCCCGGAGGTCAGGCAGCAGATGCTGGACATTGCCACCCGACAGGGCTTTGATGTCGGCAAACTGGTCTGGGTCAATCAGCGCTATGATTAGTGCGCGCTGATCTTCAGGCCAATGATGCCGATCACGATACAGACAAGGCTGGCGATACGCATGGCGCTGGCGGATTCCCCTAACAGCACAATACCGGTCACGGCGGCCCCCACGGCGCCGATCCCGGTCCAGACGGCGTAGGCGGTACCTACCGGTAGGGTTTTCATCGCCCATGAGAGCAGCGCCATGCTGGCCACCATCGCCACGATGGTGATAACGCTGGGAACCAGGCGGCTAAAGCCATGGGTATATTTCAGGCCGACGGCCCACACCACTTCCAGCAGGCCAGCGATAAACAAGACTATCCAGGACATAAGGCTCCTTTGCTGGGGCCGTCCCCGGATGAGAAACGCTTACGGGTCGTCCCGTAAGGTGGATGAAAAGTCGTGGTGAGTATATCCAACGGAATGAGAGAAGTGAAGAACGGTACGGCGCTAAACCGTACCGTTGACGGCGTTTATTGCTGAGCTTTGGTTGCCGCGCCAGAGATTGCGTTGCCGCCGTCTGAAATATCC
Organism: Klebsiella sp. 64; assembly: GCF_018223915.1. Lineage (NCBI taxonomy): Bacteria > Pseudomonadati > Pseudomonadota > Gammaproteobacteria > Enterobacterales > Enterobacteriaceae > Klebsiella > Klebsiella sp. 64. Next base: position 8,649 of record NZ_JAGRQZ010000040.1, on the reverse strand, counting down.
TCACCGACACCGCGCGTGGTGTTACAAGCGGTCAGTGCTGAAGAGAGGACCAAAACCGTAAAGAACGCTGCAATCGTTTTTTTCACCATAATGTCATCCTTAGTGTCAGTTTTGTTTTCATGCCCTATAAGCATAGACAAACCGTCCAAAGATGAAGGGATCTTTGCGATTTTTAAGAGAAAAGGAGTATGCGTGGAGGAGGCTGACATACCGGGAGGCAAGCGCCATTAACGAAACGGCAGGGAAATTCAGCTCACAGCGTGAGAGATAGCGTGGCCCAGGCCCTGAATATCTTCACCCACACCGCGGGCGGTATTGCAGCCAGCCAACAGCGCGCTGCTCAGAAAGAGTAACACCAGGAGTTTTACGCTGCGCTTCATGTATCGTGCTCGTTGTGCCTGTACGAAAAGAGCGGCGCAGCACGGAGGCTACGCCGGTCATCATGACGCGAAATTACTTCACGCGGGATACATATTCGCCAGAGCGAGTATCCACTTTGATCACTTCGCCAATCTGAACGAACAGCGGAACTTTAACCACCGCGCCAGTAGACAGGGTCGCCGGTTTACCGCCGGTACCCGCGGTGTCGCCTTTCAGGCCTGGATCGGTTTCAATGATTTCCAGCTCAACGAAGTTCGGCGGGGTGACCGCGATCGGCTGGCCGTTCCACAGGGTCACGATGCACTCAGCCTGATCCAGCAGCCATTTAGCGTTGTCACCGATCGCTTTCGCGTCAGCAGACAGCTGCTCGAAGGTTTCGTTGTTCATGAAGTGCCAGAACTCACCATCGTTGTACAGGTAAGTCAGGTTCATATCGACAACGTCCGCGCCTTCTGCGGAATCGGTAGATTTGAAGGTTTTCTCAACGCGGGTACCGGTCAGCAGACGGCGCAGCTTAACGCGCGCAAACGCCTGGCCTTTACCTGGTTTAACGAATTCGCTGGCTTCTACCGCATAAGGTTCGCCATCTAACATGATTTTAAGACCAGCACGAAAATCGTTGCTATAGTAAGTCGCCATAAGGCCCTCTGAAATTGTTTAACTGGTAGCTAAGCCACAAAATGGCGCATATTGTAACCCTAAATACCCCATCCAGAGAAGATTGGATAACGCAACTTGCCAATGTTGTGACCAGTCCTGATGAACTGCTGCGTCTTTTAAATGTAGACGCTGATGAAAAACTGCTGGCCGGACGCGAGGCCAGACGCCTGTTCCCGCTGCGCGTCCCGCGCGCGTTTATCGCCCGCATGGAGAAAGGCAACCCTAACGATCCGCTGCTTCGTCAGGTACTTACCGCCGAGGAGGAATTTATCGTCGCCCCCGGCTACTCCACCGATCCGCTGGAAGAACAGCACAGCGTGGTGCCCGGTCTGTTGCACAAATATCGCAACCGGGCCCTGCTGCTGGTGAAAGGCGGTTGTGCAGTCAATTGCCGTTATTGTTTCCGCCGCCACTTCCCATACGCCGAAAATCAGGGCACCAGGCGCAACTGGCAGACGGCGATGGACTACATCGCGGCGCATCCACAACTCGATGAAATCATCTTCTCTGGCGGTGATCCGCTGATGGCGAAGGATCATGAACTCGACTGGCTAATGACCCAGCTGGAAGCCATTCCGCACGTTAAGCGCCTGCGTATTCACAGCCGCTTGCCGATTGTGATCCCGGCACGCATCACCGAGACGCTGACCAGCCGCTTCCAGCGTTCGTCGCTGCAGGTAATTCTGGTTAACCACGTCAATCACGCGAATGAAATTGACGATGAGTTCCGCGCGGCGATGGCCATGCTGCGCCAGGCGGGCGTCACGTTGCTCAACCAGAGCGTGCTACTGCGCGGGGTGAACGACAACGCGCAAACCCTGGCCGACCTCAGTAATGCGCTGTTCGACGCCGGGGTAATGCCCTACTACCTGCACGTGCTGGATCGGGTGCAGGGAGCGGCGCACTTCATGGTCAGCGATGATGAAGCCCGTGAAATCATGCGCGAACTATTGACCCTCATCTCTGGCTATATGGTGCCGAAGCTGGCGCGCGAGATTGGCGGGGAACCCAGCAAGACGCCGCTGGATTTAGGGCTGAAGCAGCGTTAATAAACTGAAGGTCTGCCAGGACGTTCTGGCAGACCTTCGGATAGGAAGATTTCGACAGACGGGTGTTAAGGTGACCAGCAAATGACTATCGCACCGCGCTATAACCCCTGGCTGTGACGAGCTACCGGTTTAGCACGACCAACACAATAATATTAATTACAATCATCACGACAATTAGCGCGATTAACCATACGGGTATTTTAAAAGTAACATGCAACCGCTCAGATGCTTTTTCACCTTCTTCCGGTTTATTTGCCATCAAATCACTGCCATGCTTTGATGAGTTTTCTATTAGTGGAAGATTTAAATGAGTGTCAGACTTTTCCTTTTCTTCAGAAATAAAGTCGACAACTTTATTATTCTGATAATGCGTTAATGTCACCCGATTCATATTCTTGCACTCTTCATCAGAGAGAGGAATGACCAATGTATTCGGAGCGACGCTAAAGCCTTTTTGCCGGACGGTGATAATGATATCCTCAGATAGCCCAGCTTTTACCAGCGATTTTCGCAGCAAAGAGATATTTTGATAGAACGTATTTTGCGAAACGACCACCCCCCGTGTTTCCCATACAGCCGCCAGGAACTCATCCCGTGAAATGACTTTGCCGCAATTCTGCAAAAGCAGCAGCAAGCATCTGGCGGTTGGCGCATTGAGGCTGATGCACTCCCCGTCCCCGGCAAGCGGCCGCAGCTCATTCATATTGGCATTAAATATAATCTCCTGATTAATTATACACCCATTAAATAATACTGCGTCATCCATATCCTTGCCCCACGTAACCCTATTATCCATAATAAAATCAAATGATTTCAACCAAACGATTATGTGAACATTCTTGTTTCAGATGGAAACAGGTACATTTCACATTGAAGTTCAGCCCACAGGATACCGCAGATAAAAAAACAAGCGATAGCTAACTTGCTTAATGGTCACATTTTCAGATTAAATTAATCTCAACTGGAATCCACATCTCATCAGAGAGGGGGGCAGCATTAAATTCACGGGTGCTTCATCAATAATTCACAAGCATTTTTTGCACCAGACTTTTAAATTACTCCCGCTTCTCCATGGTTCGCTATGGCAAGCGATATGGTAGCGTTGTTCAACAGGATGATTTGTCTCAGCACTATATAAAGGAATGCTGGCGCTTATTTTCAATATCAATGCGAATGCATACTCCATTCCCTTGATAACTGTTATCAACTCTACACAGGACTAAGTATCTATATATGGATTAATTAAATGAAAAAGACAATCGTAGCTGTAATGGTCGCTGCATCTGCAGTGCTGAGTGCTCAGGCAATGGCAACCAACACCGCTCAGGTAACTGTACTGGGTGAAGTCTCTGATGCAGCTAACTCTTGCGTCGTGACTCCGACTGGTACCCTGAACAACGGTATCGTTCAGCTGATCACTGTGACCACTGCGGAAGCAAATGCTGAAGCTGCAGGTACTCTGTTCAAAACTCAGGACTTCGGTTTTAAAGTTACTGACTGCGCACAGGGCAGCGCTAACCCGGTTACCGGCCTGACTGTAAACGTTGCCGGTGTCACCTCCAGCGATAAAACCATCCTGGACAACACCGCAGCTGGCGGCGCTACCGGTATCGGTATCGGTATCCAGCGTCTCAGCGATTCACATCGCGTAGCCTTCGACGGTTCTGACACCATGACCGAAAGCTACTCTGCTACTACCGGTACTCAGCTGAAGTACACCACTGGTTATGTAAAAGTGAACTCTGCTACTCCGGTCACCGAAGGCCCGGTTAAAGGTGTTGCGACCTTTACTATCGATTACACCATCTAATTTTTCCCCAAAGGGCCCCGCTTCACGGCGGGCCCTTTTTTGCATTCAGAGAAAAAACATGTTCAGGACTTTATTAACTTTCACCGCTTCCTGTGCATTACTCCTCAGCAGTATTGCCCATGCCGGTATTGTAGTGGGATCCACCCGCTATCTGTATAAAGAAGGCGCACGTGAAATCACCGCGCAAATAGAAAATAAAGATGATATTCCCTATCTGATTAAATCCTGGGTTGAAACGCCGGCAGGAAAAGCGCCCTCTTTTATGGCCACGCCGCCGCTGTTCCGCCTTGAAGGGAAACAACAGAATACGGTTCGTCTGTTTTCTAACGGAAACGTTAATGCGCCGACCGACCGGGAATCCATGTACTATTTTAACGTGATGGCGATTCCTCCGGCAGATGATGCCAAAGCGAATAACAACACCATTCAACTAGCAGTCCGTCACCGTATGCGTCTGGTCTATCGTCCTAAAGCACTTTTCGACCTCTCCCCTAATACGGAAGCGAAAAAGCTCGAATGGCGAAAGTCTGGCACTAAGCTGACGATCAAAAATCCAACGCCCTTTTTCTTCTATTTCCATAGCATCCAGATTGGCAGCAAAGAAGTGAAGCCGGAAGTCAACTCGGTCGCCCCGATGACGACTAAAGAAGTGACGTTAAAAGAAAATATTAATGCCTCCAGCATTACCTGGAAAGTTGTCAATGATTATGGCGGAGCTGGGTCGCTCTACTCCTCATCGCTGTAATAAGAAATTTATTTTATCATTATAGGGATGTGTCTATGCCAAATAAGAATAATGGATTATTCAAACTATCCACCATCTTCTTTGCAATGCTTCCGGCATTGCTTTCTGGTTTGAATAATAAAGCGCAAGCACGTGACTTTTTCGATCCCTCATTCATTAGCTCATTGAATGGTAGCGATCCATCAACCACTCCTGACTTATCCGTATTTCAGACCCAGAACGCGCAGGCGCCGGGGGATTATCGGGTCGATATCATGTTTAATGGCCGCTACCTGGATACCAGGACGATAAAGTTTGTCGCCAACAATCGCGCCAGCAGCGATAACCGCGAACCCGCTCTGGTTCCCTGCCTGAGTCTAAAAGCTCTCGCGGAATATGGCGTAAGGATAAAATCCTTTCCAGAGTTAGCCGAGGATCAAAACGGCTGTGCAAACTTTTCTGTCATTCCGGACACCAAAGCGGATTTTGACTTTACCGCCCAGCGCTTAAATATTTCTATTCCGCAGGCGGCCTTATCCACCACCGCGCAGGGATATATCCCACCGGATCAGTTTGATGATGGCATCAACGCCCTGCTGGTGAACTACCAGTTCAGCGGCTCGAACGACATGCAGGCCAATGATGAATACTACAGCTTGAACCTGCAGTCTGGCCTCAACGTTGGCCCATGGCGTATCCGCAACCTCAGCACATGGAATAAAAACAATAGCGATGCCGGGGACTGGGACTCCGCCTATCTCTATATGCAGCGAAGTATTCGCTCGATCAACAGTAACCTGGTGATGGTCGAAAGTTCATCGCTCTCAACCATCTTCGACAGCGTGCCGTTTACCGGTATTCAGCTGGCCACCGATACCACGATGTTGCCGGAAAGTATGCGCGGCTATGCGCCGATTATTCGCGGTATCGCCAAAACCAACGCCCGCGTCGTCATTAAACAGAACGGCTACCAGGTTTACCAGACCTACGTGGCACCCGGGGCATTTGAAATCACCGATATGTACCCGAGCGGCGGTAGCGGCGACCTTTACGTCAGCGTGGAAGAGTCCGACGGATCCAAGCAAGAATTTGTTGTGCCGTTCGCCACCCTACCGGTCATGGTGCGTGAAAATCAACTGGAGTATGAGATTACTTCCGGTAAATATCGTCCTTACGATGGTGGAGTCGATGAAACGCCATTTACTCAGGCCACCGCGACCTATGGCGTCTCCAGCAGCCTGACGCTTTATGGCGGTATGCAGGCGGCCTCGCGCTACCAGGCGCTGTCGACGGGCCTCGGCTATAACCTGGGCGAGCTTGGCGCCGCCTCGGCAGACGTCACCCAGGCATGGTCGAAAAAGAAAGACGATGAAAAGACCTCAGGACAGTCCTGGCGGGTCCGTTATGGTAAAAACATTGTCGAAACTGGCACCAATGTCACCATCGCGGGCTACCGCTATTCCACCCGCGGCTTTAATACCCTCTCGGAGGTGCTGGATAGCTACTCTAATGACGGTAATTATACCTCTCGCTCACTGCGCAATCGCACCAACCTGACGGTTAACCAAAGCCTGGGTAAAGGCCTCGGTAGCCTGTCGATAAGCGGGTTGATTGAAGATTACTGGGACGATAAGCGAACCAACAAGTCAATTAGCGTAGGTTACAACGGCGGTTTCCGTAATGTGAACTACTATCTGGGCTACAGCTATAACCGCTACACCTGGAGCGGAAATAACTCAGGTAAGGATGCCCAGGACGATCAGCGCATCACCCTGACGGTGACGCTACCGCTGAGCAACTGGCTGCCGGGTACCTATACCAGCTATCAATTAACCAACAGCAATCCGGGATCTACCGATCAGTCGGTCTCCATTGGTGGCGTCGGGCTAGATAACGACAGCCTGGAATGGAGCCTGCAGCAAGGGTACAGCAACCGGGAATATTACAGCGGCGATATGCGTGGGACCTATAACGGTGCCCGCGGCAGCCTTAATGCCGGCTATAGCTATGACAATAACAGCCAACGTATTGACTACGGCGCCAACGGCAGCATCGTCGCTCATGCCGATGGCATTACACTTGGCCAGGACATCACTGACGCCGCCGTGCTGGTTAAAGCGCCGGGCCTGGATAACGTCAAGTTGACCAACGATAACACCATCTCCACCGACTATCGCGGTTACGCTATCGTCCCGTACGTTACACCTTACCGTCGTACCGACATCACCCTTGACAGCACTTCACTGGGTGAAGATATGGAGCTTCCAGAAACTACGCAAAGCGTCGTGCCGACCCGTGGTGCCATCGTGCGTGCTAATTATGACGGCAATATCGGCCAGCGGGCCTTTGTGCATCTGAAAACCGCCAGCGGCCAGGACGTGCCTTATGGCGCAATGGTTCTGCTCGCCGGCGACAGCAAATCGCAGCCAAGTATCGTCAGCGACGCCGGGATGGTCTATATGTCCGGCCTGCAAGAGACCGGGATCCTTAACGTCCAGTGGGGCAAAAGCGCAGCGCAGCAATGTAACGCTTCATTTACTTTACCAGCCAGGGAAGGCAAAGCGTCTGGCATCAGTCAAATCGAAACGGTTTGTCGCTAATATTGACCAAGGAACAATAAAGAATGAGAAAAATACTTCTTTTTTTATCCCTACTATGCTGTTGTAGCGAGGTAATTGCCAAATGCGATTATTCTGGTTCCGCTGGACAAGCAATGTTTAACATAAGTCCTAAAATCGCAACAGACCCAACAATTCCGGTGGGTACAGTCCTCTATACTAAAAAAGTCGGTACCGGACATTATAAAACATTTGAGTGCAGCAAAATAATGGGAGACCAGTATATTGTTGAATCAACAGCACCGGAAGTTACCGGCGTCACGGGTATAAGGGGCAAACCAGTCTATGAAACCGGCATAGATGGAATTGGCTTTCAGTTTTCAGATCTTCTGAGCAGCAAAAATGGTTCTATTAATCCTGCTGTTGCTCAATCTACAATCGTACCTATTTTAGAATCGAATGAAGATTATAAATTTATGACGGTATGGTTAATTAAAACAAAGCAGGTCATCGATACATCCGGCACCAGTACAAACCCGGTATTTAAATTCTCAGCAGGTAACTTAAGCACCAACCCAAGGGCAGCTGACCGCCTTTTGTTAACAGCAACCCTGAAGTTCAAGACTATTTCATATAAAGATACCTCTTGCGATATTTCAGTATCAGGGCCTAGCCAAATCACCCTGAATAAAATTGAAAAAAACACATTAATGTCCATTTCTCGAGGAGGTACAACTCCATCACAAAAAACTATCAAAATGGATGTGACTTGCCCACAAGGTTCAGTTGGCAACAAGCTTTACTACTGGTTTAACCCTGTTAATGGCACCAGTTCTGCCGGGGATGGGATCATCGATAACATGATAACTGGAACCGAAGCCGCAAATAACGTTGGCGTTATCTTCAAAATTGACAACAAGCCTATAATATTTTACGACGCCGAAACTTATAGCTTCGCCAAGGCACAGGCATCACAAAACTTTACCTTCACCGCCGACTATTATCGCATGAGTGACAATAGCGCTGAAGTCTCTTCCGGTCATGTAAAAGCTATGCTTGAAGTTGTCATACAGGAAGAGTAAAAGTATAACCTCCATACCCCTACAAAAGGTGGATAATGATATCCACCTTTTTTATTTTTATGTCAACAACCAAAAAAATGTCATATATGAATGCAAGAATAAATCAATATATCTGCAGCACATCGATAATAGCTGCGTGCCACCACCTGCTGAATTAGTTACTGTTTTATGAACCTATAAATAGTTTAGATTTGATTCACTATTAACCTCTAATTTCATCAACAATTCATATTTAGTTGAGTTGATTCATACTACAGCAACGACTATCTTTTCTGCGGACCAAATTCTGGTCTGGAATGAATATATAATTTTAATTTTAGTTAAAGGACTAATCATGCACCAATTAACTGTATTTGAAATGGGGTAATGACTCCAATTTACTGAT
>NZ_JAGRQZ010000039.1:0-34877 GCF_018223915.1 Klebsiella sp. 64 | reverse complement strand
TGAAGTGTACATCCTGTCCAAAGATGAAGGCGGCCGTCATACTCCGTTCTTCAAAGGCTACCGTCCGCAGTTCTACTTCCGTACTACTGACGTGACTGGCACCATCGAACTGCCGGAAGGCGTAGAGATGGTAATGCCGGGCGACAACATCAAAATGGTTGTTACCCTGATCCACCCGATCGCGATGGACGACGGTCTGCGTTTCGCAATCCGTGAAGGCGGTCGTACCGTTGGCGCGGGCGTGGTTGCTAAAGTTCTCGGCTAATCGCTGATAACATTTGACGCAATGCGCAATAAAAGGGCATCATTTGATGCCCTTTTTGCACGCTTTCACACCAGAACCTGGCTCATCAGTGATTTTATTTGTCATAATCATTGCTGAGACAGGCTCTGAAGAGGGCGTTTATACACCAAACCATTCGAGCCTCAGGGCGACGGCTAATCAACTCCTTCTTTGCAACAGCAGGGCAGGGGTGACACCACCGTCAACATTGAAGCAATTTGAATAGTTAAGTGTATAATCCGAAACTTAATTTCGGTTTGGATCGCCTCGCCCCCGCGGGGTGAAATTGTTTGTAGAATACTTCTGACAGGTTGGTTTATGAGTGCGAATACCGAAGCTCAAGGGAGCGGGCGCGGCCTGGAAGCGATGAAGTGGATTATCGTTGCCGTGCTGCTGATCGTGGCGATCGTGGGCAACTTCCTTTATCGTGACATTATGCTGGCGGTGCGTGCGCTGGCCGTGGTTATTCTTATTGCTGCTGCCGGTGGCGTCGCGCTGTTGACGACGAAAGGTAAGGCGACCGTTGCTTTTGCTCGCGAAGCGAGAACCGAAGTTCGTAAAGTGATTTGGCCGACTCGCCAGGAAACGCTGCATACTACGCTGATTGTTGCTGCCGTGACTGCAGTAATGTCACTGATCCTGTGGGGACTGGATGGTATTCTGGTTCGCCTGGTCTCCTTTATCACTGGCCTGAGGTTCTGAGATGTCTGAAGCTCCTAAAAAGCGCTGGTACGTCGTTCAGGCGTTTTCCGGTTTTGAAGGTCGCGTAGCCACGTCGCTGCGTGAACATATCAAATTACACAACATGGAAGAGTTATTTGGCGAAGTCATGGTCCCGACCGAAGAAGTGGTTGAGATCCGTGGCGGCCAGCGTCGCAAAAGCGAACGTAAATTCTTCCCGGGCTATGTCCTGGTTCAGATGGTCATGAACGACGCAAGCTGGCACCTGGTGCGCAGCGTACCGCGCGTGATGGGCTTCATCGGCGGCACCTCTGACCGTCCGGCGCCGATCAGCGACAAAGAAGTCGACGCCATCATGAATCGTCTGCAGCAGGTTGGCGATAAGCCGCGTCCGAAAACGCTGTTTGAACCGGGTGAAATGGTTCGCGTTAACGACGGTCCGTTCGCTGACTTTAACGGCGTGGTGGAAGAAGTGGACTATGAGAAGTCCCGCCTGAAAGTTTCCGTTTCTATCTTCGGTCGTGCGACCCCGGTAGAACTGGACTTCAGCCAGGTTGAGAAGGCGTAAGCCGGCGATCAAAAAAGCAGCGATTTAATCGTTGCATAGGGCGCGAAATTGGCATACAATTTCGCGCCTTTTGTTTTTATGGGCCCGGCCCGTAAAACGATGTTTAATCACGGGGAGCTTCTCTGAAGCGTTAATACCCATTTTGAGGATTTAAGAATGGCTAAGAAAGTCCAAGCCTACGTCAAGCTGCAGGTTGCAGCTGGTATGGCGAACCCGAGCCCGCCGGTCGGCCCAGCACTGGGTCAGCAGGGCGTGAACATCATGGAATTCTGCAAAGCGTTCAACGCCAAAACTGATTCCCTGGAGAAAGGTCTGCCGATCCCGGTTGTTATCACCGTTTACGCTGACCGTTCCTTTACCTTTGTTACCAAGACTCCGCCGGCTGCTGTTCTGCTGAAGAAAGCTGCAGGCATCAAGTCTGGTTCCGGTAAGCCGAACAAAGATAAAGTGGGTAAAATCTCCCGCGCTCAGCTGCAGGAAATCGCGCAGACCAAAGCTGCCGACATGACTGGTGCCGACATTGAAGCGATGACTCGCTCCATCGAAGGTACTGCACGTTCCATGGGCCTGGTAGTGGAGGACTAAGAAATGGCTAAACTGACCAAGCGCATGCGCGTGATCCGTGAGAAAGTTGATGCAACTAAACAGTACGACATCAACGAAGCCATTGCTCTGCTGAAAGAGCTGGCCACCGCTAAATTTACCGAAAGCGTAGACGTTGCCGTTAACCTCGGCATCGACGCTCGTAAATCTGACCAGAACGTCCGTGGCGCAACTGTACTGCCGCACGGTACTGGCCGTTCCGTTCGCGTAGCCGTATTTACCCAGGGCGCAAACGCTGAAGCTGCTAAAGCTGCAGGCGCTGAGCTGGTAGGTATGGAAGATCTGGCTGAGCAGATCAAAAAAGGCGAAATGAACTTTGACGTTGTTATTGCTTCCCCGGATGCAATGCGCGTTGTTGGCCAGCTGGGCCAGGTTCTGGGTCCGCGTGGCCTGATGCCGAACCCGAAAGTAGGTACCGTAACTCCGAACGTTGCTGAAGCGGTTAAAAACGCGAAAGCAGGCCAGGTTCGTTACCGTAACGACAAAAACGGCATCATCCACACCACCATCGGTAAAGTGGACTTTGACGCTGACAAACTGAAAGAAAACCTGGAAGCTCTGCTGGTTGCGCTGAAAAAAGCAAAACCGACTCAGGCGAAAGGCGTGTACATCAAGAAAGTTAGCATCTCCACCACTATGGGTGCAGGTGTTGCAGTAGATCAGGCTGGCCTGAACGCTTCTGCAAACTAATGCCTTTACGTGGGCGGTGATTTTGTCTACAATCTTACCCCCACGATTCTGTCAATAAGACAGACGCTATGCGAGTCATTTGAATTGCAGCTAACGCCGCTGCGGTTCGAAGGACGAAGTCATAGGAAGAATTTGTTCGTTGGAGCCTGGCCTATCCAGGCCTCCGTCGAAGACCGCAGGTGTTTCGCAAGAAACTTAATCCCCTGCGTAGACGGTGACAGAACGCTAAGATTATTTTTGGATATTCTGGCTTGTTTCTGCTCACCGTATTTAGACGCTCTTTTCGTTGAATTGAGTGAAGTGAGTTCCAGAGCATAGGCTCTGGCAAACATCCAGGAGCAAAGCTAATGGCTTTAAATCTTCAAGACAAACAAGCGATTGTTGCTGAAGTCAGCGAAGTAGCCAAAGGCGCGCTGTCTGCAGTAGTTGCGGATTCCCGTGGCGTAACTGTAGATAAAATGACTGAACTGCGTAAAGCAGGTCGTGAAGCTGGCGTATACATGCGTGTTGTTCGTAACACCCTGCTGCGCCGCGTCGTTGAAGGTACTCAGTTCGAGTGCCTGAAAGACACGTTTGTTGGTCCGACCCTGATTGCATACTCTATGGAACACCCGGGCGCTGCTGCTCGTCTGTTCAAAGAGTTCGCGAAAGCGAATGCAAAATTTGAGGTCAAAGCCGCTGCCTTTGAAGGTGAGCTGATCCCGGCGTCGCAGATCGACCGCCTGGCAACTCTGCCGACCTACGAAGAAGCAATTGCACGCCTGATGGCAACCATGAAAGAAGCTTCGGCTGGCAAACTGGTTCGTACTCTGGCTGCTGTACGCGATGCGAAAGAAGCTGCTTAATCGCAGTTATCTTTGTAAAGCATTCGCTTACGTATAAACTTATTCTGATATTCAGGAACAATTTAAATGTCTATCACTAAAGATCAAATCATTGAAGCAGTATCCGCTATGTCCGTAATGGACGTTGTTGAGCTGATCTCTGCAATGGAAGAAAAATTCGGTGTTTCCGCTGCTGCTGCTGTAGCTGTAGCTGCTGGCCCGGTTGAAGCTGCTGAAGAAAAAACTGAATTCGACGTAATTCTGAAAGCTGCTGGCGCTAACAAAGTTGCTGTTATCAAAGCAGTACGTGGCGCAACTGGCCTGGGTCTGAAAGAAGCTAAAGACCTGGTAGAATCTGCTCCGGCTGCACTGAAAGAAGGCATCAGCAAAGACGACGCTGAAGCTCTGAAAAAATCTCTGGAAGAAGCTGGCGCTGAAGTTGAAGTTAAATAAGCCAACCCTTCCGGTTGCAGCCTGAGAAATCAGGCTGAGGCTGGTGACTTTTTGGTCACCAGCCTTTTTGCGCTGTAAGGCGCCAGTAGCGTTTCACGCTGTTTGACTACTGGTTTGCCTCTCAATGCTTGTTTCTATCGACGACTTAATATACTGCGACAGGTTAGGGTTCCTGGGCTGTGTAAATCGCAATGAAATGGTTTAAGCGTGATAGCAACAGGCATTGCGGAAAGTGTTCCATTTTCCGGTCAACAAAATAGTGTTGCATAAAAAACTGCCCTCTGCGGGCAGATGGGTCGACTTGTCAGCGAGCTGAGGAACCCTATGGTTTACTCCTATACCGAGAAAAAACGTATTCGTAAGGATTTTGGTAAACGTCCACAAGTTCTGGATGTGCCATATCTCCTTTCTATCCAGCTTGACTCGTTCCAGAAGTTTATCGAGCAAGATCCTGAAGGGCAGTATGGTCTGGAAGCTGCTTTCCGTTCCGTATTCCCGATTCAGAGCTACAGCGGTAATTCCGAGCTGCAATACGTCAGCTACCGTCTGGGCGAACCGGTTTTTGACGTTAAAGAATGTCAGATCCGTGGCGTGACTTATTCTGCACCGCTGCGCGTAAAACTGCGTCTGGTGATCTACGAGCGCGAAGCGCCAGAAGGCACCGTCAAAGACATTAAAGAACAAGAAGTCTACATGGGCGAAATTCCGCTCATGACCGACAACGGTACCTTTGTTATCAACGGTACCGAGCGTGTTATCGTTTCTCAGCTGCACCGTAGCCCGGGCGTCTTCTTTGACAGTGACAAAGGTAAGACCCACTCCTCCGGTAAGGTTCTGTATAACGCACGTATCATCCCTTACCGCGGTTCCTGGCTGGACTTCGAATTCGACCCGAAAGACAACCTGTTCGTTCGTATCGACCGTCGTCGTAAGCTGCCGGCTACCATCATCCTGCGCGCGCTGAATTACACCACTGAGCAGATCCTTGACCTGTTCTTCGAAAAAGTGGTCTTTGAAATTCGCGACAACAAGCTGCAGATGGAGCTGATTCCGGAGCGTCTGCGCGGTGAAACTGCCTCCTTCGATATCGAAGCCAACGGCAAAGTGTACGTTGAGAAAGGCCGTCGCATCACGGCTCGTCATATCCGTCAGCTGGAAAAAGACGATATCAAGCATATCGAAGTGCCGGTTGAATATATCGCGGGCAAAGTGGCGGCTAAAGACTATATCGATGAAGCGACTGGCGAACTGATCTGCCCGGCGAACATGGAGTTGAGCCTGGATCTGCTGGCTAAGCTGAGCCAGTCTGGCCACAAGCGTATCGAAACGCTGTTCACCAACGATCTGGACCACGGCCCGTACATCTCTGAAACGGTACGCGTCGACCCGACTAACGATCGTCTGAGCGCGCTGGTAGAAATCTACCGCATGATGCGCCCTGGCGAGCCGCCGACTCGTGAAGCCGCTGAAAGTCTGTTTGAGAACCTGTTCTTCTCAGAAGACCGCTACGATCTGTCCGCGGTTGGTCGTATGAAGTTCAACCGTTCTCTGCTGCGCGACGAAATCGAAGGTTCCGGTATCCTGAGCAAAGACGACATCATCGAAGTGATGAAGAAGCTCATCGATATCCGTAACGGTAAAGGCGAAGTGGACGATATCGACCACCTCGGCAACCGTCGTATCCGTTCCGTTGGCGAAATGGCGGAAAACCAGTTCCGCGTTGGCCTGGTACGTGTAGAGCGTGCGGTGAAAGAGCGTCTGTCTCTTGGCGATCTGGATACCCTGATGCCTCAGGATATGATCAACGCCAAGCCGATTTCCGCAGCAGTGAAAGAGTTCTTTGGTTCCAGCCAGCTGTCTCAGTTTATGGACCAGAACAACCCGCTGTCTGAGATTACGCACAAACGTCGTATCTCCGCACTCGGCCCAGGCGGTCTGACCCGTGAGCGCGCAGGCTTCGAAGTTCGAGACGTACACCCGACCCACTACGGTCGCGTATGTCCGATCGAAACGCCTGAAGGTCCGAACATCGGTCTGATTAACTCCCTGTCCGTGTACGCGCAGACCAACGAATATGGCTTCCTTGAGACGCCGTATCGTAAAGTGACCAACGGTGTGGTTACTGACGAAATTCACTACCTGTCTGCTATCGAAGAAGGCAACTACGTTATCGCTCAGGCGAACTCCAACCTGGATGAAAACGGCCACTTCGTAGAAGATCTGGTTACCTGCCGTAGCAAAGGCGAATCCAGCTTGTTCAGCCGCGACCAGGTTGACTACATGGACGTATCCACCCAGCAGGTGGTATCCGTCGGTGCGTCCCTGATCCCGTTCCTGGAACACGATGACGCCAACCGTGCATTGATGGGTGCGAACATGCAACGTCAGGCGGTTCCGACTCTGCGCGCTGATAAGCCGCTGGTTGGTACCGGTATGGAACGTGCTGTTGCCGTTGACTCCGGTGTTACTGCCGTGGCTAAACGTGGCGGTACCGTTCAGTACGTGGATGCTTCCCGTATCGTTATCAAAGTTAACGAAGACGAGATGTACCCGGGCGAAGCAGGTATCGACATCTATAACCTGACCAAGTACACCCGTTCTAACCAGAACACCTGCATCAACCAGATGCCTTGCGTGTCCCTGGGCGAACCTATTGAGCGCGGCGACGTGCTGGCAGACGGCCCGTCCACCGACCTCGGTGAGCTGGCGCTGGGTCAGAACATGCGTGTAGCGTTCATGCCGTGGAACGGTTACAACTTCGAAGACTCCATCCTCGTTTCCGAGCGTGTTGTCCAGGAAGACCGTTTCACCACTATCCACATTCAGGAACTGGCGTGCGTGTCCCGTGACACCAAGCTGGGGCCGGAAGAGATCACCGCTGACATCCCGAACGTGGGTGAAGCTGCGCTCTCCAAACTGGATGAATCCGGTATCGTTTATATCGGTGCGGAAGTGACCGGCGGCGACATTCTGGTTGGTAAGGTAACGCCGAAAGGTGAAACCCAGCTGACGCCGGAAGAGAAACTGCTGCGCGCGATCTTCGGTGAGAAAGCGTCTGACGTTAAAGACTCTTCTCTGCGCGTACCGAACGGTGTCTCTGGTACCGTTATCGACGTTCAGGTCTTTACCCGTGACGGCGTAGAAAAAGACAAACGTGCTCTGGAAATCGAAGAGATGCAGCTGAAGCAGGCCAAAAAAGACCTGTCTGAAGAACTGCAGATCCTTGAAGCCGGTCTGTTCAGTCGTATCTACGCGGTGCTGGTCTCCGGTGGCGTTGAAGCTGAGAAGCTCGACAAGCTGCCTCGCGATCGCTGGCTGGAACTGGGCCTGACCGACGAAGAGAAACAAAATCAGCTGGAACAGCTGGCTGAGCAGTATGACGAACTGAAACACGAGTTCGAGAAAAAACTCGAAGCGAAACGCCGTAAAATCACCCAAGGCGACGATCTGGCACCGGGCGTGCTGAAGATTGTTAAGGTATATCTGGCCGTTAAACGCCGTATCCAGCCTGGTGATAAGATGGCGGGTCGTCACGGTAACAAGGGTGTTATCTCTAAGATCAACCCGATCGAAGATATGCCGCACGATGCTAACGGTACGCCGGTAGATATCGTACTGAACCCGCTGGGCGTACCGTCTCGTATGAACATCGGTCAGATCCTTGAAACTCACCTGGGTATGGCTGCAAAAGGCATCGGCGATAAGATCAACGCCATGCTGAAACAGCAGCAGGAAGTCGCGAAACTGCGCGAATTCATCCAGCGTGCTTACGATCTGGGCGCTGACGTTCGCCAGAAAGTTGACCTGAATACCTTCAGCGATGAAGAAGTTCTGCGTCTGGCTGAAAACCTGCGTAAAGGCATGCCGATCGCAACGCCGGTATTCGACGGTGCGAAAGAAGCTGAAATCAAAGAGCTGCTGCAGCTGGGCGACCTGCCGACTTCCGGTCAGATCACCCTGTTTGATGGCCGCACCGGTGAACAGTTCGAACGTCCGGTAACCGTGGGTTACATGTACATGCTGAAACTGAACCACCTGGTCGACGACAAAATGCACGCTCGTTCCACCGGTTCTTACAGCCTGGTTACTCAGCAGCCGCTGGGTGGTAAGGCACAGTTCGGTGGTCAGCGCTTCGGTGAGATGGAAGTGTGGGCGCTGGAAGCATACGGCGCGGCCTACACCCTGCAGGAAATGCTCACCGTTAAGTCTGATGACGTGAACGGTCGTACCAAGATGTATAAAAACATCGTGGACGGCAATCACCAGATGGAACCGGGCATGCCGGAATCCTTCAACGTACTGTTGAAAGAAATTCGCTCGCTGGGCATCAACATCGAACTGGAAGACGAGTAATTCTCGCTCAAACAGGTCACTGCTGCCGGGTTAACGCCCGGCAGCGGAATGTGCTAACTCCGACGGGAGCAAATCCGTGAAAGACTTATTAAAGTTTCTGAAAGCGCAAACTAAAACCGAAGAGTTTGATGCGATCAAAATTGCTCTGGCTTCGCCAGACATGATCCGTTCATGGTCTTTCGGTGAAGTTAAAAAGCCGGAAACCATTAACTACCGTACGTTCAAGCCTGAGCGTGACGGCCTTTTCTGCGCCCGTATCTTTGGGCCGGTAAAAGATTATGAGTGCCTGTGCGGTAAGTACAAGCGCCTGAAACACCGCGGTGTGATCTGTGAGAAGTGCGGCGTTGAAGTGACCCAGACTAAAGTGCGTCGTGAGCGCATGGGCCACATCGAGCTGGCATGTCCGACTGCGCACATCTGGTTCCTGAAATCCCTGCCGTCCCGTATCGGTCTGCTGCTGGATATGCCGCTGCGCGATATCGAACGTGTACTGTACTTTGAATCCTATGTGGTTATCGAAGGTGGCATGACCAACCTCGAACGCAACCAGATTCTGACGGAAGAACAGTACCTGGACGCGCTGGAAGAGTTCGGTGACGAATTCGACGCGAAAATGGGCGCGGAAGCGATCCAGGCGCTGCTGCGCAATATGGATCTGGAGCAGGAATGCGAGCAGCTGCGTGAAGAGCTGAACGAAACCAACTCCGAAACCAAGCGTAAAAAGCTGACCAAGCGCATTAAGCTGCTGGAAGCTTTCGTTCAGTCTGGCAACAAGCCGGAGTGGATGATCCTGACCGTTCTGCCGGTACTGCCGCCAGATCTGCGTCCGCTGGTTCCGCTGGACGGTGGTCGTTTCGCGACGTCTGACCTCAACGATCTGTATCGTCGCGTGATCAACCGTAACAACCGTCTGAAACGTCTGCTGGATCTGGCTGCGCCGGATATCATCGTACGCAACGAAAAACGTATGCTGCAGGAAGCGGTTGACGCCCTGCTGGATAACGGTCGTCGCGGTCGTGCGATCACCGGTTCTAACAAACGTCCTCTGAAATCTTTGGCCGATATGATCAAAGGTAAACAGGGTCGTTTCCGCCAGAACCTGCTCGGTAAACGCGTTGACTACTCCGGTCGTTCTGTTATCACCGTAGGTCCATACCTGCGTCTGCATCAGTGCGGTCTGCCGAAGAAAATGGCGCTGGAGCTGTTCAAACCGTTCATCTACGGCAAGCTGGAACTGCGTGGCCTGGCCACCACCATCAAAGCCGCTAAGAAGATGGTTGAGCGCGAAGAAGCTGTCGTTTGGGATATCCTGGACGAAGTTATCCGCGAACACCCGGTCCTGCTGAACCGTGCGCCAACCCTGCACCGTCTGGGTATTCAGGCATTCGAACCGGTTCTGATCGAAGGTAAAGCCATCCAGCTGCACCCGCTGGTTTGTGCGGCATACAACGCCGACTTCGATGGTGACCAGATGGCTGTTCACGTACCGCTGACGCTGGAAGCCCAGCTGGAAGCGCGTGCGCTGATGATGTCTACCAACAACATCCTGTCCCCGGCGAACGGCGAACCAATCATCGTTCCGTCTCAGGACGTTGTACTGGGTCTGTACTACATGACCCGTGACAGTGTTAACGCCAAAGGCGAAGGCATGGTGCTGACTGGCCCGAAAGAAGCTGAGCGTATTTATCGCGCCGGCCTGGCCTCTCTGCATGCGCGCGTTAAAGTGCGTATCACTGAATACGAAAAAGACGACAATGGTGAGTTTGTCGCGAAAACCAGCCTGAAAGACACGACCGTTGGCCGTGCCATTCTGTGGATGATCGTACCGAAAGGTCTGCCGTTCTCTATCGTGAACCAGGCGCTTGGTAAGAAAGCGATCTCCAAGATGCTGAACACCTGTTACCGTATTCTGGGTCTGAAACCGACCGTTATTTTTGCGGACCAGACGATGTACACCGGCTTTGCTTACGCAGCGCGTTCAGGTGCATCCGTTGGTATCGATGACATGGTCATCCCGGAGAAAAAATACGAAATCATCAGCGAAGCGGAAGCGGAAGTTGCTGAGATTCAGGAACAGTTCCAGTCCGGTCTGGTGACCGCGGGCGAACGCTACAACAAAGTTATCGATATCTGGGCTGCGGCGAACGATCGTGTATCCAAAGCGATGATGGATAACCTGCAAACCGAAACCGTGATTAACCGTGACGGTCAGGAAGAGCAGCAGGTTTCCTTCAACAGCATCTACATGATGGCCGACTCCGGTGCGCGTGGTTCTGCGGCACAGATTCGTCAGCTGGCTGGTATGCGTGGTCTGATGGCGAAGCCGGATGGCTCCATCATCGAAACGCCGATCACCGCGAACTTCCGTGAAGGTCTGAACGTACTCCAGTACTTCATCTCCACCCACGGTGCTCGTAAAGGTCTGGCGGATACCGCACTGAAAACAGCGAACTCCGGTTACCTGACTCGTCGTCTGGTTGACGTTGCGCAGGACCTGGTCGTTACTGAAGACGACTGCGGCACCCTGGAAGGCATCACCATGACGCCGGTTATCGAAGGTGGCGACGTTAAAGAGCCGCTGCGCGATCGCGTACTGGGTCGTGTGACTGCGGAAGATGTTCTGAAGCCGGGTACCGCGGATATTCTGGTTCCACGCAACACGCTGCTGCATGAGCACTGGTGTGACCTGCTGGAAGCGAACTCCGTTGACTCCGTCAAAGTGCGTTCCGTTGTATCCTGTGACACCGACTTTGGCGTCTGCGCGCACTGCTATGGTCGTGACCTGGCGCGTGGCCACCTCATCAACAAAGGTGAGGCTATCGGCGTTATCGCGGCACAGTCCATCGGTGAGCCGGGTACACAGCTGACGATGCGTACGTTCCACATCGGTGGTGCGGCATCTCGTGCGGCTGCTGAATCCAGCATCCAGGTGAAAAACAAAGGTAGCATCAAGCTCAGCAACGCGAAGTCGGTTGTGAACTCCAGTGGTAAGCTGGTTATCACTTCCCGTAATACCGAGCTGAAGCTGATCGACGAATTCGGTCGTACCAAAGAGAGCTATAAAGTACCTTACGGTGCGGTTATGGCGAAAGGCGACGGTGAGCAGGTTGCCGGCGGTGAAACCGTCGCAAACTGGGATCCGCACACCATGCCGGTTATCACCGAAGTTAGCGGTTTCATCCGTTTCACTGACATGATCGACGGCCAGACCATTACTCGTCAGACTGACGAGCTGACCGGTCTGTCTTCGCTGGTGGTTCTGGACTCTGCAGAACGTACCGCAGGTGGTAAAGATCTGCGTCCAGCACTGAAAATCGTTGATGCTCAGGGCAACGACGTTCTGATCCCAGGCACTGATATGCCTGCTCAGTACTTCCTGCCGGGTAAAGCGATTGTTCAGCTGGAAGATGGCGTACAGATCAGCTCTGGTGACACCCTGGCGCGTATTCCGCAGGAATCCGGCGGTACCAAGGATATCACCGGTGGTCTGCCGCGCGTTGCGGACCTGTTCGAAGCACGTCGTCCGAAAGAGCCGGCTATCCTGGCTGAAATCAGCGGTATCATTTCCTTCGGTAAAGAAACCAAAGGGAAACGTCGCCTGGTTATCACCCCGGTAGACGGTAGCGAGCCGTACGAAGAGATGATCCCGAAATGGCGTCAGCTCAACGTGTTCGAAGGTGAACGTGTGGAACGTGGTGATGTTGTTTCCGACGGTCCGGAAGCACCGCACGACATTCTGCGTCTGCGTGGCGTACATGCTGTGACCCGTTACATTGTTAACGAAGTCCAGGACGTATACCGTCTGCAGGGCGTTAAGATTAACGATAAGCACATCGAAGTTATCGTTCGTCAGATGCTGCGTAAAGCCACCATCGAAAGCGCAGGCAGCTCCGACTTCCTCGAAGGCGAGCAGGTGGAATACTCCCGCGTCAAGATCGCGAACCGCGAACTGGAAGCGAACGGCAAAGTGGGCGCAACGTTCTCCCGCGATCTGCTGGGTATCACCAAAGCGTCTCTGGCCACCGAGTCCTTCATCTCCGCGGCATCGTTCCAGGAGACCACTCGCGTGCTGACCGAAGCAGCCGTTGCGGGCAAACGCGACGAACTGCGCGGTCTGAAAGAGAACGTCATCGTGGGTCGTCTGATCCCGGCCGGTACCGGTTATGCGTATCACCAGGATCGTATGCGCCGTCGCGCTGCTGGCGAGCTGCCGGCGGCACCGCAGGTGAGCGTGGAAGAAGCGTCTGCCAACCTGGCAGAGCTGCTGAACGCAGGTCTGGGCGGTTCTGACAACGATTAATCGTTGATGCACTGCTAAAAAGCCGGTCAGGTTTCCTGACCGGCTTTTTTTATTGTCTATTTTCCGCCGCTTTCCCGGCCCTTAATTACATTTACGACATATTAAATCTTCATTTTCTTAGCAATTAATTCATGCAAAATATCTATTAGAAGCCTTTTTCTAAAACCTTTCTTTATGTATGGGTAAAACTTCTACTCATATCAAAAAATAATCAATTCAAAGGGTATATATTCAAAATACCTGATGAATCATGGGATTACTTCTGTTGCTGTATCTTCGGCGCGACGGCGCTGGAGAGGGATAGCCGCATCTCATGCTTCTCCCGGTCTGGCGCAGAAATAATCCCGAGAGGCAGGTAGGGATCATTTTTAGATCTGAGTGGATAGGCTCTGGGGGCTGCATGGAATTCGCGATACAACTCATTATTATATTAATTTGTCTGTTTTATGGTGCCCGAAAAGGGGGGATTGCGCTGGGGCTGCTGGGCGGCATCGGTTTGGTGATCCTCGTCTTTGTTTTTCATCTCCAGCCGGGCAAACCGCCGGTTGATGTGATGCTGGTGATCATTGCAGTGGTAGCCGCCTCGGCGACCCTGCAGGCGTCCGGCGGGTTAGACGTGATGCTGCAGATTGCCGAGAAGCTGCTGCGGCGTAACCCGAAATATGTTTCTATCGTGGCGCCTTTCGTCACCTGCACGCTGACCATCCTCTGCGGTACCGGCCACGTGGTGTATACCATCCTGCCGATTATCTACGATGTGGCGATTAAGAATAACATTCGTCCGGAGCGTCCGATGGCCGCCAGCTCCATTGGCGCTCAGATGGGGATCATCGCCAGCCCGGTCTCGGTGGCGGTGGTATCGCTGGTGGCGATGCTGGGAAATTTTACCTTTAACGGGAAACACCTGGAGTTTCTCGATCTGCTGGCGATAACCATTCCGTCCACGCTGCTGGGTATTTTAGCCATCGGTATCTTCAGCTGGTTCCGCGGCAAAGACCTGGATCAGGACGAAGCCTTCCAGGCGTTTATTGCGCTACCGGAGAACCGCCATTACGTCTATGGCGATACGGCGACCCTGCTGGACAAAAAGCTGCCGACCAGCAACTGGATAGCAATGTGGATTTTTCTGGCCTCTATCGCCGTGGTGGCGCTGCTTGGCGCTTTTTCTGAACTGCGCCCGGCCTTTGACGGTAAACCACTGTCGATGGTGCTGGTTATCCAGATGTTTATGCTGCTCTCCGGAGCGCTGATCATCATCATTACAAAAACTAACCCGGCATCGATTTCCAAAAATGAGGTCTTTCGTTCGGGAATGATCGCTATCGTCGCGGTGTACGGCATCGCGTGGATGGCGGAGACCATGTTTAGCGCGCACATGACCGAGATTAAAGGCGTGCTTGGTGAGATGGTAAAAGAGTATCCGTGGGCTTATGCCATCGTGCTGCTACTGGTTTCGAAATTTGTGAACTCCCAGGCGGCAGCGCTGGCGGCGATTGTGCCAGTAGCCCTGGCCATCGGCGTCGACCCGGCTTATATCGTGGCTTCTGCGCCGGCCTGCTATGGCTACTATATTCTGCCGACCTACCCAAGCGATCTGGCGGCGATCCAGTTTGATCGCTCAGGGACCACCCATATCGGCCGCTTTGTGATTAACCACAGCTTTATCCTGCCCGGGCTCATCGGCGTCGGCGTCTCCTGCGTGTTTGGCTGGATATTCGCGGCGATGTACGGCTTTCTGTAAGAAGGACGGGCGCCGGCAGCGACGCCCGTTAAATCCGTGAGATTATTGCGCGAGGGGCAGACGACGATAGAGTTCAATCATGTCGGTCGCCAGATCCTGAATGACCATAGCGTTCATCAGATGGTCCTGGGAATGCACGGTGATCAGGTTAACCGGCAATTTACCGCTGCCTTCATCCATGCCGATAAGCTGGGTCTGAATTTTATGCGCATGTTTGACGAACTCATGGGATTCAGCCATGGCCTGCTCCGCGGCGGCAAAATCGCCTTTGCGCGCCAGCTGTAGCGCCGTCAGCGCCGCGCTACGTGCGGAACCCGCGTTAACCAGCAGCTCCATGATGATCGTTTCTAAATCTTCCATCGATTACTCCAGCATCTTAAGGGCTTTATCCAGAACGGCATCACCTTTCATCATGCCGTAGTCCATCATATCGATCACGGCGACCTTCTTGCCGAACGGGTCGGCCAGCGCCTGCAGCTTCGCCTGCTCATATTTCACCTGTGGGCCGAGCAAAATAATGTCGGCGGCGGCCAGATTATCTTTAAACTCAGCGACCGGTACGGCCTTGATAGAGACCTCAACACCCTTCTTCTGCGCGGCATCTTGCATACGCTGAACCAGCATGCTGGTAGACATACCGGCGGCACAGCACAAAACGATATTCTTCATAGTCAGTGGCCCTTGTGTTCCATGATATCTTATCTTTATCGCGGCCCTTGCGATGCGACAACCGCTTTACCGTGATTGTGTGTAAGGCATCACACAATAATTGAAACCGGTTTCATTTTTTCCGGAAAAAATAAAAAAGCCCACCGAAGTGGGCGGTGGCGGCGCTGAAGTCTTACGCGCGCAGGATACGGTTTTTACCCTGCTGTTTGGCTTTGTACAGCGCTTCATCGACGCTCACCACCAGCTTATCCAGTGGCTCCATATTCCATTCCCCGAGGCCGGCGCTGAAGGTGACCGTCAGGCCATCTTCGCGCCAGGTGCGTCGTTCGACGTTTATCCGCCATGTTTCCAACAGCGTGCGGGCGTTATCGATATGTTCGGCAGGAAAGACCACCGCGAACTCTTCGCCGCCGTAGCGATAGAGGGATATCTCCAGCGGCTGGAGGACCTGTAGCCCTTCGCGAGCGACGTTACGCAGGACGATATCGCCATTGAGATGGCCCCAGGTGTCGTTGATCGATTTAAAGTTATCGATATCGACCAGCGCGAGGGCGAATGGCTGGTGATCGTTCATCAGGGCGGCAATATCGCTGTCGAAGGCGCGGCGGTTTTTGCAGCCGGTGAGAGCGTCGATGGTCGCCTGGCGGACGTAGGACAGTTCGCGCTGTTTATTGGTTTCAATCGATTTACTCAGCATCGCCTCAAGGCGCGGGGCGCGTTTGACGTCACCGGTTTTAATCGCATTGATGATATTCATCAGCACGGAACGGGAAGCATGACGCAGATAAAGACCGAACAGGATAATAATGATCGCTGCGAGAGTGAAACCGCCGATCACTAAATTGGTCTCATGACGTGTCAGATTGACCAGGGTGGCGTTATCGACACGGAAAATCACAAACCAGTCGGGATTGGTAAAGGAGTAATAGTAATACCAGGTGTCGCTCCCGGGATCGTAGAGCTGCCCCTCTCCGCTGGTCATTTTATCCATCAGCTCGTCCCTGACGAAGGGTTTAAACAGCGCGCCCGGGTCGGAGTGCAGGACCACTTTGCCATCCCGTTGCACCACAAAAAATTCCCCCTGTACGGGCGCCACCATCTGGCGCAGCGCGAACCCCATGGAGGTGAGATCGAGATGAAAGGCCAGGCTGCCCTTGAGTTTCCCTTCCGGGGTAATGATGGGTTTGAAAATGGTAATCGTCGGATGGTGGGTGAAATAATCCATATACGGACTGGTGTAGTGGCTGAAGGTGCTGGCTTCCGCCTGTTTGATAAACCAGGGCCGCGTTCTGGGATCGAAAGCCCGGCTGTCTTCGTTTTCCAGCACCTCCGGGGCGCGCAGATAGTGGCCCTCGGTATCCGCCAGCGAGATGGATGAGACGCTTGGCATCATGTTCTGTAACTGCATCAGCGTGGTTAACCCTTTCTCCGGCTCCACATTGACTGCGCGATTCAGTTCGTCATTGCGGGCAAAGAAGGCGGCTGCGCGCCCGAGGATAAAATCATTTTCCCGCAGCAGGGTTTCCGTATAGTTGATCGCCAGGTTATGGGTAAAATTGCGGTTAATATCGTGATAATCTTCGAGAAAATCTTTCTGTTGCGCCAGAGTCACAAAAATAGCGATCAGCATAAAACTGAGCAAAATACCGGCAAACCCCACGACGATCGGCGTCGTAAAAGAGAGCTTTCTGTTGTGTAGAGCCATGAATCGTTAATCGTCCCGGATGTATAAACCATGGGTCCGAACGCAGGTTGCGTCTGGGACGCCTGCCGATCGAATCAGTTCACTATTGCTCAATTATAACTCTGAGGCCTTCATGTATCGTGATTTATATTCGGCGATAATGTGCAGGCCTCTGCTCAGCGCGGAGAGGCAGGGCGAAAATGAGGAAGAAAAGGTTCGCCCTGGTCAGCGTCCGCTGCTGACCAGGGCAGAATAGAAAAACGGCGTCGGGCGGGCCAGCCTCTGTTTTTCATCTCTCGTGCAGGCGCGCAAAATTATAAGGCGTTTACACTGTACATCATGAGGTTTGCGAAGCGCGTCCCAGCCAGCTATCCCAGTCTTTCCATACCGGCTGCAGGCCGCGGGCGGCCAGCGCGCTGGCGACCTCTTCAGGGCGGCGATCGTCGTGCGGGGCAAATTGCTCGAGCTCCGGATGATCGTCGGCGTAGCCGCCGGGCTGGGTTTTAGAGAAGGCGCTGACGTTATTGATCGCCAGCGGGATCACCCGGTCGCGGAACCAGGGGGATTCGCGGGTGGATAGGGACAGCTCAACCTCTGGCGCCAGCAGGCGGAAGGCGCAGATAGTTTGCACCAGCTGGCGCTCATCCATCAGCGAAGCCGGTTCAATACCGCCGGCGCAGGGACGCAGGCGCGGGAAGGAGACCGAATAGCGGCTGCGCCAGTAGCGCTGCTGCAGCCACAGCAGGTGCTCAGCGACTATAAAGCAGTCCACTCGCCAGCTGTCGGAAAGGCCGATGAGCGCGCCAAGGCCGATCTTATCGATCCCCGCCGCGCCTAAGCGATCCGGCGTATCCAGCCGCCAGAAGAAATCCTGCTTTTTTCCTTTCAGATGGTGTTGGGCGTACATGCTTTCATGATAGGTCTCCTGATAGACCATCACCCCGTCGAGCCCCAGGGTTTTCAGCTCGGCATACTCTTCAGTCGCCAGCGGCTGCACTTCCATATGCAGCGAGGCAAACTGGCTGCGGATAGCCGGTAGGTGCTGACGGAAATAATCCATTCCCACCTTACCCTGATGTTCGCCGGTCACCAGCAGCAGATGCTCAAAGCCCAGGTTGCGGATCGCGGCGCACTCGCGGGCAATCTCGGCGGCATCAAGCGTCTTGCGCTTAATGCGGTTGCTCATCGAGAAGCCGCAGTAGGTGCAGTCGTTAGCGCACAGGTTGGAGAGATACAGCGGCACGTAGAAGCTGACGGTATTGCCGAAGCGCTGCCGGGTGAGGCGCTGCGCGCGCTGGGCCAGCGGTTCAAGGTAATTGGCCGCGGCAGGCGAGAGCAGGGCCATCATATCGTCGCGGGTGAGCTGTTTGGCCGCCAGCGCCCGTTCGACGTCGGCGGCGGTTTTGCTGTTGATGCGCAGGCGGATATCGTCCCACTCCAGCTGCCGCCAGCGATCGCTAAAGGTTTTCATGCCAGCGCCTCCAGGAATCCGGTGAGCGGGCTGGTGGCCTGCGCCTGCGTACTGCGTGCCCCCGGTCCGGCCTGACGCGCCAGTAATCCGGCATCGATCGCCATACGGAAGGCGCGGGCCATGGCCACGGGGTCGTCGGCGACGGCAATGGCGGTATTGACCAGCACCGCGTCCGCGCCCATCTCCAGCGCCTGCGCCGCATGGCTCGGGACGCCGATCCCGGCGTCGACCACCACCGGGACCGTCGCCTGCTCGATAATAATCTCCAGCATGGCTTTGGTTTCCAGCCCCTGATTGGAGCCGATCGGCGCACCCAGCGGCATCACCGCCGCGCAGCCCACCTCTTCCAGTCGTTTACACAGCACCGGATCGGCGCCGCAGTAGGGCAGCACCACGAACCCTTCGCGGACCAGCAGCTCCGCCGCTTTCAGGGTTTCAATCGGGTCGGGCAGCAGCCAGCGGGCGTCCGGGTGGATCTCCAGCTTCAGCCAGTGGGTACCCAGGGCTTCCCGCGCCAGACGGGCGGCAAACACCGCCTCTTCCGCCGTCTTGGCGCCCGAGGTATTCGGCAGCAGGCTGACTCCCGCCGCCAGCAGCGGGGCGAGGATGGCGTCATTGCGCTGGCGTAAATCGACGCGCTTCATCGCCAGGGTTACCAGCTGGCTGCCCGAGGCGCGAATCGCCTCGACCATCACCTCCGGGGCGGCGAATTTGCCGGTACCGGTGAAAAGATGGGATTCAAACGTTTTGTCTGCAATACGTAACATGTCAGCCTCCAGCGATAACCTGAAAAAGCAGGACCCGATCGCCTTCCTGCAAGAGATGATCTTCCCACCGGTCGCGCGGCAGGATGTGTTGATTGAGCGCCAGCGCAACGCCCGGCTGCTGCTGTTCGAGCTGGGTCAGCAGGGCGCTGACGCTGAGATTGTCGGCGCACGCCAGCGGCTCGTCGTTAAACCAGATCTGCATGCCGCCCTCCGCACACCGGGCAGCTCCGGGAGCGCTGTAGCGCAAGGGCGCGCCAGTTGCTGGTGCGGGCGTCGAACAGCCGCAGGGTGTTGCGCGGCGTCGCCATGCCGCTGAGCAGCTTAATCGTCTCCAGCGCCTGCAGGGTGCCCATCATGCCGACCACCGGGCCGACGATCCCCGCGGTGCGGCAGTTGCGCTGCGGTTCATCGCTTTCCGGCCACAGGCAGCGATAGCAGCCCTGCCTCCAGGGCGGGGTGAGCACCATCAGCTGACCGCCGAAGCCCACGGCGCTGGCGGTTACTAACGGGGTATCGAGGGCCACACAGGCGGCATTGATCGCCTGGCGGGTGACCATATTATCGGTACAGTCCAGCACCACGTCCGCTTTCGCCACTTCGGCGCGTAGCGCCTCGCCGCTTAAGCGCTGCTGGAGCGCTACCAGTTTGATCTGCGGGTTTAGCTGGCTGAGCCGGGTCTGTGCCGCTGCGGCTTTTGGCCGATCGATATCCGCGCTGGTGAACAAGATCTGCCGTTGCAGGTTGCTGAGATGCACCGCGTCGTCATCGGCCAGGGTGAGCGTCCCGACGCCAGCCCCGGCCAGATAGAGCGCCGCCGGGGAGCCCAGCCCGCCAAGGCCGATAATCAGCACTCGACTGGCTAACAGCTTCTGCTGCCCTTCGATGGCAATATCCTCCAGCAGCAGCTGGCGGCTATAGCGCATAAAGTCGTGATCATTCATCGCCCGCTCCCGCCAGCGCCAGCAGTTGGTCGGTCGCTGCCCGCCAGTCCGCCGCCTGGGTGATGGCGCTGACCACCGCGATGCTGCCGACGCCGGTCGCCAGTACCCCCGGCGCCTTTTCCAGGCTAATTCCGCCGATCGCCACGGTGGGGTAATCCGCCAGGCGTTGAATATGTCTGGCAAGCTGCTCGAGGCCCTGCGGCGCGGAAGGCATCTGTTTGGTTTGCGTCGGGAAGACGTGACCTAGCGCGATGTAAGAGGGGCGTGCCGCAAGGGCGACATCAATTTCCATATCATCGTGAGTAGAGACGCCAAGACGCAGCCCGGCCTGGCGGATAGCGCTCAGATCGGTGGTTTCCAGATCTTCTTGTCCGAGATGCACGCCATAGGCCTGGTGCTTAATCGCCAGTTGCCAGTAATCGTTAATGAACAGTCGGGCGTGATAGCGGCGACCAAGGGCGATGGCGGCGATCACGTCATCCTCAACTTCGCTGTCGCGCCGGTCTTTGATGCGTAACTGAAGGGTACGTACCCCAGCTTCGAGCAGGCGCTCAATCCACGCCACGCTGTCCACCACCGGGTAGAGTCCGAGACGAAACGGGACGGGTGGAAAATCAGGTTGATACATCAGGCTTCCTCCTGTTTCAGGTAGATTTCGCCGCCGCGGGCGCGGAAGTTATTCGACATATCGGCCATGCCGGCTTCGATACTTTGCTTCGCGGCGTAGTCGCGGACCTCCTGAGTGATTTTCATCGAACAGAATTTCGGCCCGCACATGGAGCAGAAGTGGGCGACTTTGCCGGACTCCTGCGGCAGGGTTTCATCGTGATAGGCCCGCGCGGTGAACGGGTCGAGCGCGAGGTTGAACTGGTCTTCCCAGCGGAATTCAAAACGCGCTTTTGACATCGCGTTGTCGCGGATCTGCGCCCCGGGGTGGCCTTTCGCGAGGTCGGCGGCGTGGGCGGCGATTTTGTAGGTAATCAGCCCCTGTTTGACATCCTCTTTGTTGGGCAGGCCGAGATGCTCTTTCGGCGTGACATAGCACAGCATGGCGCAACCGAACCAGCCGATCATTGCCGCGCCGATACCGGAGGTGAAATGGTCGTAGCCCGGCGCGATGTCAGTGGTGAGCGGCCCCAGGGTGTAGAATGGCGCTTCGTGGCAGTGCTCCAGCTGTTCGGTCATATTGCGGCGGATCATCTGCATCGGCACGTGGCCAGGGCCTTCAATCATCACCTGCACGTCATATTCCCAGGCGATTTTCGTCAGTTCTCCAAGGGTGCGCAGCTCGGAAAACTGCGCCTCGTCGTTGGCATCCTGAATGGAGCCGGGGCGCAGGCCATCGCCCAGCGACAGCGACACGTCATAGGCGGCGCAGATTTCGCAGATTTCGCGGAAATGCTGGTAGAGGAAGTTTTCCTGATGATGCGACAGGCACCACTTAGCCATGATTGAGCCGCCGCGCGAGACGATACCGGTCAGGCGCTTCGCCGTCATCGGGACGTAGCGCAACAGTACGCCGGCGTGAATCGTGAAGTAGTCGACGCCTTGCTCGGCCTGTTCCAGCAGGGTATCGCGGAAGACTTGCCAGGTGAGATTCTCGGCGATGCCGTTGACCTTCTCCAGCGCCTGGTAAATCGGCACGGTACCAATCGGCACCGGGCTGTTGCGCAGGATCCACTCGCGGGTTTCGTGGATATAGCGGCCGGTGGAGAGGTCCATCACCGTGTCGGCGCCCCAGCGGGTTGACCAGACCAGTTTCTCGACCTCTTCTTCGATGGAAGAGGTCACCGCAGAGTTGCCGATATTGGCATTCACTTTCACCAGGAAGTTGCGGCCGATAATCATCGGTTCAGACTCCGGGTGGTTGATGTTGGCGGGGATGATGGCGCGTCCGGCGGCCACTTCATCGCGAACGAACTCGGGGGTGATGTTTTCCGGTAGGTGGGCGCCGAAGCCTTCACCTGCGTGCTGCTGGCGCAGAACCTCGCTGCGGATACGTTCGCGACCCATGTTTTCGCGAATGGCGATGAACTCCATCTCCGGGGTGACTATCCCCTGGCGGGCGTAGTGCAGCTGGGTCACGCATTTGCCAACGACGGCGCGTTTGGGCGTCAGCAGGCCGCTGAAGCGCAGCTCATCGAGACCGTCGTCGGCCAGCCGCGCTTTGGTATAGGCCGAGCTGCGTTCGCTGAGCGGCGCGCAGTCGTTACGCGCGTCGATCCACGGCTGGCGCAGCTTTGCCAGCCCCTGGCGGACATCAATGCTAATATCCGGGTCGCCATACGGCCCGGAGGTGTCATACACCGGGATCGGTTCGTTGGTTTCGTACCGGGGGTTATCTTTATCGCCGCCGACGAGAGTTGGGCTGAGCTGAATTTCACGCATCGGGACGCGGATATCCGCTTGTGAGCCGTGAACATAGATGCGGCGTGAATTAGGAAAAGCGGTACCCGCCAGCGTATCAATGAATCGCTGCGCGTGCTCGCGTTGTTCCCGACGGGTTAGTTTGGTAGTAGACATAGCGCATTCCAGTTAAAAAAGGACATGGCTTGTCAGACGACGGATGGAGTAACAGATGCGATCGGCCCTGACGGACTGACGCGAACAGCAGTTTACTCTTGTTCCCTTCGCAGGTATTAGCCTGATCAGGTTCCGCGGATCCCGAATTAACGGTCTCAGCCTTTTCCACGTTAGCCTGCGCATGGAAAATAGGCACTCCGACAAGATGAAATCCCTCCGCAGAGGGATAATGTACGTAAATTACGCGTTAACGGTTCACAACTCAAGCGGTCGGCGCAATATTATCACGCACGTCATTGCTCAGGTTATGGGCGACAGCCAGGGCGATCAGTTTATCTTCCAGCGCGAAACGCGCCTCCAGCGACTCGCCGATATCCGACAGCGCCTGCTGAAATTCAAGATAGTTATCGTGATCGATGGCGTTTTCGAGGCAGGTATCGTAGTAGTCCATCATCTGCTGGGTATTGGCTTCCAGCTGCGGGTAAAGCCGGGTGGCGGCTAAAAGAGGGGTATCGCCTTCCATTTCGCCAATAATGCGTTCATAAATACTAAAATGACCGGATGAGAGGTAATCCACCAGACTTTGGCAAAAGTCATCCAGCGCCTTTTCGTTTAGCCGCATAAACGACTCTTTGCCCGGTTTCAGGCCAACCAGGTTGTAGTAAGCCACGAGCAGATGCTTACGCACTTGTAGCCAGCGATCGACCAGTTCATTACTACCGCCAACGCGCTCCGTCAGATTTTCCAGCTGGTTTAGCATGATTGACTCCGCTAGTTTTGATTTAAATCTGCTCACCAAAATGTAAATATAATGTTAACAACATGCCAGTGAAGCAAAGGTAGTGCAATAGATATGGATCGTATTATTGAAAAATTAGATCGCGGCTGGTGGGTTGTCAGTCACGAACAAAAATTATGGTTGCCTGGTGGAGAATTACCACATGGCGAAGCGGTTAATTTCGATCTTGTCGGCCAGCATGCGCTGCATATTGGCGAGTGGCAGGGCGAGTCCGTGTGGATGGTGCGCCAGGATCGTCGCCATGACATGGGATCGTTGCGCCAGGTGCTGGATCAGGATCCGGGACTCTTCCAGCTGGCTGGGCGGGGGATCCAGCTCGCCGAATTTTATCGCTCGCATAAATTTTGCGGTTACTGCGGCCACCCGATGCATGCCAGCAAAAGCGAATGGGCGATGCTGTGCAGCCACTGCCGTGAACGTTACTACCCGCAAATTGCCCCCTGCATTATCGTGGCAATCCGTCGCGACGATGCGATCCTGCTGGCGCAACATACGCGCCATCGCAACGGCGTGCACACCGTGCTGGCCGGCTTTGTCGAGGTCGGCGAAACCCTTGAGCAGGCGGTGGCTCGCGAGGTGATGGAGGAGAGCGGTATTCGGGTAAAAAACCTGCGTTACGTGACCTCTCAGCCATGGCCGTTCCCGCAGTCGCTGATGACCGCCTTTATGGCGGATTACGCAGATGGCGAGATCGTGGTCGACAAAAAAGAGTTACTGACCGCGGACTGGTATCGCTATGACGACCTGCCGCTTCTGCCGCCGCCGGGGACAGTGGCGCGGCGGCTTATCGAAGATACCGTCGCGATGTGTCGGGCAGAGTTCGAGTGACATGTTACACTGGGCGTATCAACGCTAAAGGAATGTAAAAATGACCGAACTGAAGAACGATCGTTACCTGCGCGCGCTGCTGCGTCAGCCGGTTGATGTCACCCCGGTGTGGATGATGCGCCAGGCGGGCCGCTATTTACCGGAGTACAAAGCCACCCGTGCGCAAGCGGGCGACTTTATGTCGCTGTGTAAAAATGCCGAGCTGGCCTGCGAAGTGACTCTCCAGCCGCTGCGCCGTTACCCGCTGGACGCGGCGATCCTCTTTTCGGACATCCTGACCATCCCGGACGCCATGGGGCTGGGGCTGTACTTTGAAGCTGGCGAAGGTCCGCGCTTCACCTCGCCGGTAAAAAGTAAAGCCGACGTCGACAAGCTGCCGATCCCGGATCCGGAGCAGGAGCTGGGCTATGTAATGAACGCCGTGCGCACCATTCGCCGCGAACTGAAAGGCGAAGTGCCGCTGATCGGTTTTTCCGGTAGTCCATGGACGCTGGCTACGTACATGGTGGAGGGCGGCAGCAGCAAGGCTTTCACCGTGATTAAAAAGATGATGTACGCCGAGCCGCAGGCGCTGCATGCGCTGCTGGATAAGCTGGCGAAGAGCGTTACCCTGTATCTCAACGCGCAGATCAAAGCCGGCGCGCAGTCGGTGATGATTTTTGACACCTGGGGCGGGGTGCTGACCGGCCGCGACTATCAGCAGTTCTCCCTCTACTACATGCATAAGATCGTCGATGGCCTGCTGCGGGAAAACGAAGGCCGCCGCGTGCCGGTGACTCTGTTCACCAAAGGCGGTGGTCAGTGGCTGGAAGCGATGGCGGAGACCGGCTGCGATGCGTTGGGTCTCGACTGGACCACCGATATTGCCGATGCTCGCCGTCGCGTGGGTAACAAAGTAGCGCTACAGGGCAATATGGATCCGTCGATGCTCTATGCGTCCGCCCCGCGTATTGAAGAAGAAGTGGCGACTATTCTTGCCGGCTTTGGCCAGGGGGAAGGCCACGTCTTTAACCTTGGACACGGTATTCATCAGGACGTTGACCCCGAGCATGCGGGCGTCTTTGTTGAGGCTGTGCACCGTCTGTCCGCACCCTATCACCAGTAGGAGATAAGCCCTATGGATTTAGCCGCACTACGTACCCAACAGCAACAGTTAGCCGCGTCGGTAGAGCGTGCGGATCGACTGGATCGCGACCCGCCGGCGTTGATCGGCGGCGCGGACGTCGGGTTTGAGCAGGAAGGGGAGATCACCCGGGCTGCGATGGTGCTGCTGACCTGGCCTGAGCTTGAGCTGGTGGAGTATCAGGTGGCGCGGGTCGCCACCTCTATGCCCTATATTCCCGGCTTTCTCTCGTTTCGCGAAACGCCTGCGCTGCTGGCGGCGTGGGAGCAGCTTTCGCAAAAACCGGACCTGCTCTTCGTTGACGGACACGGCATTTCTCATCCCCGGAGATTGGGCGTCGCCAGCCATTTTGGCCTGATGATTGATGTGCCGACTATCGGAGTGGCGAAAAAACGCCTGTGCGGCAAAATCGGCGACCTGGGTGATGAGCCTGGCGCGCTGGCCCCGCTGATGGATAAAAATGAGCAACTGGCCTGGGTCTGGCGCAGCAAAGTGCGCTGCAACCCGCTGTTTATTAGCACCGGCCACCGGGTAGGCATGGACAGCGCTTTAATGTGGGTTGAGCGCTGCATGCGAGGCTACCGTCTGCCCGAGCCGACGCGCTGGGCCGATGCGGTGGCGTCCCGTCGTCCGTCGTTTGTGCGTTGGCAAGCAAATCACAGCTGATTCAGGTACACTGCGCCTAATTTCTGACTTCGAGAATTCATCATGTTACAAAACCCGATTCACCTGCGCCTGGAGAAGCTGGAAAGCTGGCAGCATGTCACTTTTATGGCCTGCCTGTGCGAACGTATGTATCCCAACTACGCGATGTTCTGCAAGCAAACCGAGTTTGGCGACGGCCTGCTTTATCGTCGTATCCTGGACCTGATCTGGGAAACGCTGACGGTTAAAGATGCGAAGGTGAATTTCGACAGCCAGCTGGAGAAGCTGGAAGAGGCGATCCCGGCGGCAGATGATTTCGACATGTACGGTGTCTATCCGGCCATAGACGCTTGCGTGGCGTTGAGTGAACTGATTCATTCTCGTCTGAGCGGCGAAACGCTCGAGCACGCGATCGAGGTGAGCAAGACCTCCATCACCACCGTGGCGATGCTGGAAATGACCCAGGAAGGTCGCGAAATGACCGACGAAGAGTTGAAAGCGAATCTGGCGGTAGAGCAGGAATGGGATATTCAGTGGGAAATTTTCCGCCTGCTGGCCGACTGTGAAGAGCGTGATCTTGAGCTGATAAAAGGCCTGCGCGCGGACCTGCGCGAGGCTGGCGAGAGCAATATTGGTATAAATTTTCAGCAGTGAGACCAGAAAACGTGATTTACCGCCTGAATTGTAGCGTCTGAAGGCTTCCATTCCGCCCCCCGTCTGGTCTACATTTGGAGGGCGAAAAAAAGTGGCTATCGGTGCGTGTATGCAGGAGGGTGCTTTTTTGGCATTTCCGTCGCACTCGATGCTTAGCAAGCGATAAACACATTGTAAGGATAACTTATGAACAAGACTCAACTGATTGATGTAATTGCGGACAAAGCTGACCTGTCCAAAGCACAGGCTAAAGCTGCCCTGGAATCTACCCTGGCTGCAATTACTGAGTCTCTGAAAGAAGGTGATGCTGTTCAACTGGTTGGTTTCGGTACCTTCAAAGTGAACCACCGCGCTGAGCGTACTGGCCGCAACCCGCAGACCGGTAAAGAGATCAAAATCGCTGCAGCTAACGTGCCGGCATTTGTTTCTGGCAAAGCACTGAAAGACGCAGTTAAGTAAGACCGCGTGGCAGTGAACAGTTTTATCGAAGGGGCTATTAAGCCCCTTTTGTCTGTCTGGCGCCGGCCTCTGGCGCTGGCGGGCATCCTGTTGCTGACTGCCTGCAGCCACGACACGTCGCTACCGCCGTTTACCGCCAGCGGATATGCGGACAATCAGGGAGCGATGCGCATCTGGCGTAAAGATTCTGGCGATGAAGTCCATCTTCTCGCCGCCTTCAGCCCGTGGCGTCACGGGGACACCTCGACCAGCGAATATCGCTGGCAGGGCGATCAACTGGCGCTTATCGAACTCAATGTCTATGGCAAACCGCCGGAACATATTCGCGCCCGTTTCGACGCGCAGGGCGATCTGAGCTTTATGCAACGGGAAGTGGACGGGCAGAAGCAGCAGCTCTCCAGCGACCAGGTCGCGCTATATCGTTATCGCGCCGAACAGATCCGCCAGACCAGCGACGCCCTCCGCCAGGGGCGGGTCGTCCTGCGGCAGGGGCGCTGGAAAGCTGCCGCGCATACCGTGCTGACCTGCGAAGGGCAGACGGTTACGCCCGACCTCGATAGCCGGGCCCTGGCGCACATTGAACGCCGCCAGAGCCACGCTTCCGCCGCAGTGAGCATTGCCTGGCTGGAGGCGCCGGAAGGCTCTCAACTGCTGCTGGTCGCCAATGAAAACTTCTGCACCTGGCAGCCGACGGAAAAAAGCTTCTAACCTTTACCAGTGGTTCATGCCCATATGACCGCCGGCGCTACCGCGACAGCCGCCATATCCCATTCCTGCGCCGCGGGGAACGCCTGCCTCAGCCAGGGCGATATCAAACTTCACCCGCTGCTGATCCAGCTTCTGGCGTAAGCCTTCCATCTCCTGAGCGACAGCTTCAATCTTCCCGCTGTCCGGCTTTTGCGCCGTGAGCAGCGCATTGTACTCATAGCGTTTGGACTGCAGCTGCTGGCGCAGGGCGCTGGTTTGCGCATAGTAATCGTTATGCAGCTTTTGCACGGTAGCCTGCTGCTCCTGGGTCAGCTGACTGTAGCCCTGGTTGCCCATCCCGTTATTGTTGCCCCAGTGGTGGTTGGCCCAGGCCGCGTTGCTGGCGAAGGTCAGCGCGGCAAAGGTAACGAGGGCGAGAGGTAAGGTACGGTTCCGTTTCATGGCATTTTCTCCTGTGTGGTTTCCCTCGGTATTGCATCTTCCATGCCAGTCTGAAAAAGCCCGTCTGTGTGGGCCTGCCGAAGCCTTTGCCGAGGAGAGCGAGTAAAAATGACCCGTTCCGCCAGGGTCAGGCGAGTCATTTTTACTCGCTTAAGCGCAGGCGATATGTTTGAGAGCAGGATTGGCCGCGCGGAAACATGGCATGATTTCTGCTGAAGGAGCCTGCAGATAGTGAAAAAGAGATGACAAGGACTCGCCGATGAAGATCAAATCTCTCTCCCGGGACGCCGCCGCTGGCGCGCTGAGCTGGCTGCTGACCGGCACGGTTGTGCTGCTGGTCATGCTGTTCTCCGCGATGATCGTCCGCGACTACGGTCGCGAGACGACCGCTGCCCGACAAACCATTGAAGAGAAAGGGAGCGTGCTGATCCGCGCGCTGGAGTCCGGCACGCGCGTCGGGATGGGGATGCGTATGCATCATGCGCAGCTGCAGGCCCTGCTGGAAGAGATGGCCTGGCAACCGGGCGTCCTGTGGTTCGCGGTGACCGATGAAAACGGTAAAATTATCGCCCATAGCGATCCGCAGCAGGTGGGTAAAACGCTGTATAGCCCGGCGCAGATGCGTGCGTTAGCGGTTGGCGAACAGGCCCGCTGGCGCCGGCTTAGCGAACCGCAGCCGGCGCTGGAGATCTATCGCCATTTTCGCCCGCTTAATCCGGCCCGCGGCCACCATATGGGAATGATGAACCGCGGCAATAGCGCCCTGGCTCAGGCCATCGTCCCGCAGGTGATTTTTATCGCCTTTGATAGCCGCGAGCTGGATGCCGCGCAGGCCCGCGGGCAGCGGAATATGGCCATCATGCTGGGTGCCGCCGCGCTGGTGATAGCGGCGACGATCCTCGCTCAGTTCTGGTTCCGCCGCTATCGTCGCTCGCGGAAACAGCTGCTGGAGGCGATGGCCCGCAAGGAAAAGCTGGTGGCGCTTGGCCATCTGGCGGCGGGGGTCGCGCACGAGATCCGCAACCCGCTCTCGTCGATTAAAGGGCTGGCGAAATATTTTGCCGAGCGCACGTCGCCTGGCGGCGAGTCGCATCAGTTAGCCCAGGTGATGGCCAAAGAGGCTGATCGCCTGAACCGGGTGGTCAGCGAGCTGCTGGAGCTGGTCCGGCCCGCCCATCTAAACTACCAGACAGTCGATATCAACGCGCTTATCCGCCACTCATTGCAGTTGGTAAGCCAGGATGCGCAGAGCCGCGGGATCGCGCTGCAATTTACTCCGCGACCTGAGTTAACCACGATCAGCGCCGACCCCGATCGCCTGAATCAGGTGCTGTTGAATCTGTACCTGAATGCAATGCAGGCGATTGGCCGTGACGGCGTCATTCGCGTAACAGCAAGCGAAGCCGATCGTCAGCGGGTGAAAATCGTCGTCACGGATAGCGGTAAGGGGATGAGCGATGAAGAGTTACAGGC
This sequence comes from Klebsiella sp. 64, assembly GCF_018223915.1. NCBI lineage: Bacteria > Pseudomonadati > Pseudomonadota > Gammaproteobacteria > Enterobacterales > Enterobacteriaceae > Klebsiella > Klebsiella sp. 64. The sequence continues at coordinate 5,196 of NZ_JAGRQZ010000039.1, read as the reverse complement.
TATCTTCATGCCGTATTTCACCACCAAGGCGGACGGCACCGGGCTGGGGCTGGCCGTAGTGCAGAATATTATCGAACAACATGGCGGGACGATCCGCGCCGAAAGTCAGCCGGGAGCTGGAGCGATATTTACGCTTTGGTTACCGGTGGATGCTCAACGGAGGGAAGATGAGCAGCGATAAAGTACAGATTCTGGTCGTTGATGATGACATCAGCCACTGCACGATCCTGCAGGCGCTGCTGCGCGGCTGGGGCTATCAGGTGGGGTTGGCTCACAACGGCCTGCAGGCGCTGGAGCAGATCCATCAGCAGGTCTTCGACCTGGTGCTGTGCGATATCCGTATGGCGGAGATGGACGGTATCGCAACGTTAAAAGAGATTAAGGCCTATAACCCGGCGATACCGGTGCTGATCATGACGGCGTTTTCCAGCGTCGGTACGGCGGTAGAAGCTATTAAGTCCGGGGCGCTGGATTATCTGGTTAAACCGCTGGATTTTGACACCCTGCAGCAGACGCTGGTTCAGGCATTGGCGCACACCCGGCAGAGCGAGAGCGACCCCAGCGTTGCGACGGATTCACGGTGGGGCATGATTGGCGACAGCCCGGCGATGCAGGCGCTTCTTAACGATATTACGCTGGTGGCCCCTTCGGACGCGACGGTGCTGATTTATGGGGAGTCGGGAACCGGTAAGGAGCTGGTGGCGCACGCCATCCACGCCTGCAGCGAGCGTCGTGACAAGCCGTTGGTCACGCTCAACTGCGCGGCGCTGAATGAGTCACTGCTGGAATCCGAGCTATTCGGTCATGAAAAAGGGGCGTTTACCGGGGCGGATCGGCGGCGGGAAGGACGCTTTGTCGAAGCGGATGGCGGCACGCTGTTTCTTGATGAGATAGGGGATATCTCGCCAGTGATGCAGGTCCGCTTGCTGCGGGCGATTCAGGAACGCGAAGTGCAGCGCGTGGGCAGTAATCAGACGCTTTCTGTCGATGTGCGGCTAATCGCCGCCACCCATCGTAATCTGGCGGAGGAGGTGAGCGCCGGGCGTTTTCGCCAGGATCTCTATTACCGCCTGAATGTCGTAACTATTGATATGCCGCCGCTGCGCCGGCGACGGGAAGATATTCCGCAGCTGGCGCAGCATTTTTTCAAACGCTATACCGAACGCAATCGTAAGACGGTAAAGGGGTTCACGCCACAGGCGATGGACCTGCTGATCCACTACCCCTGGCCGGGCAATATTCGCGAGCTGGAAAACGCGGTGGAGCGGGCGGTGGTGCTACTGACCGGAAACTATATCTCTGAGCGAGAACTGCCCCTGGCGATCGCCGGTACGCCGCTGCCATCAGGCGGGAGCGAGGAGGGGGGAATTCAGCCGTTAGTGGAAGTGGAGAAAGAGGTGATTCTGGCGGCGCTGGAAAAAACGGGCGGCAACAAAACCGAAGCCGCCCGTCAGTTAGGCATTACGCGCAAAACGCTGCTGGCGAAACTTAGCCGTTAGCCTTTTCACGTTCGATGGCGCGCCAGCCGATATCGCTACGGCTAAAGCTACCGTCCCAGCGAATGTCGGTCAGCAGCTGATAGGCGCGCTGCTGCGCCTGCGCCACGGAGTCACCCAGCGCGGTGACGCACAGCACGCGCCCGCCGTTGGTGACCACGCGCTGGTCGTCAGACAGTTTGGTGCCGGCGTGGAAGACCTTACCGTCTGCGACTTCCTGCTGCGGCAGGCCGTAGATCTCATCGCCCGTATTGTAGCTGCCCGGATAGCCGCCGGCGGCAACCACCACGCCCAGCGACGCGCGGTCATCCCACTCGGAGGTTTTCTCGTCCAGCTTGCCCGCGCAGGCGGCGAGGCACAGCTCGACCAGGTCGGACTTCATGCGCAGCATGATCGGTTGGGTTTCCGGGTCGCCAAAGCGGCAGTTGAACTCAATCACCTTCGGGTTGCCCTGCTTGTCGATCATCAGACCGGCGTAGAGGAAACCGGTATAGGTGTTGCCTTCAGCGGCCATGCCTTTCACGGTTGGCCAGATAATCCGCTCCATGGTGCGCTGGTGGACTTCGTCAGTAACCACCGGCGCCGGGGAGTACGCCCCCATCCCGCCGGTGTTCGGGCCGGTATCGCCGTTGCCGACGCGCTTGTGATCCTGGCTGGTGGCCATCGGCAGGACGTGCTCGCCGTCGACCATCACAATAAAGCTAGCCTCTTCGCCATCGAGGAACTCTTCAATCACGATGCGGTGGCCCGCGTCGCCAAAGGCGTTGCCGGCCAACATATCTTTGACCGCCGCTTCGGCTTCCTCGAGGGTCATCGCCACGATAACGCCTTTACCCGCCGCCAGACCGTCGGCTTTGATGACGATCGGCGCGCCTTTCTCGCGCAGATAAGCCAGCGCAGGCTCCACTTCGGTGAAGTTCTGGTATTCCGCCGTCGGAATATGATGACGGGCGAGAAAATCTTTGGTGAAGGCTTTTGAGCCTTCCAGCTGCGCGGCGCCTTCGGTTGGCCCGAAGATGTTCAGCCCGGCGGCACGGAACGCGTCGACCACGCCAATGACCAACGGCGCTTCCGGGCCAACGATGGTCAGATCGATGTTCTCATCCTGCGCGAAGCGAAGCAGCGCCGGAATATCGGTGACGCCGATGGCGACGTTTTGCAGCGACGGCTCCAGAGCGGTACCGGCGTTGCCCGGCGCGACGTAGACGGTATCAACCAGCGGCGACTGAGCCGCTTTCCAGGCCAGCGCGTGCTCGCGCCCGCCGTTGCCGATTACTAATACTTTCATCTGCTGCTCCATGAATTAATGGCGGAAGTGGCGCATGTCGGTGAAGATCATGGCGATGCCGTGTTCGTCAGCGGCGGCAATCACTTCGTCGTCACGGATAGAGCCGCCCGGCTGAATAACGCAGGTGATGCCTACCGCGGCTGCGGCATCGATGCCGTCGCGGAACGGGAAGAAAGCGTCAGAGGCCATGGCGGAACCTTTCACTTCCAGACCTTCATCACCGGCTTTAATTCCGGCGATTTTCGCCGAGTAGACGCGGCTCATCTGACCGGCGCCTATGCCGATGGTCATATTATCTTTGGCATACACAATGGCGTTGGATTTGACGAATTTCGCCACTTTCCAGCAGAACAGCGCATCGCGCAGTTCCTGCTCGGTTGGCTGACGTTTGCTGACCACGCGCAGTTCACCTGCGGTGACCATGCCGAGATCGCGGTCCTGAACCAGCAGACCACCGTTAACGCGTTTGAAATCGAGGCCGGCAACGCGAGTATCCCACTGGCCGCAGGTCAGTACGCGGACGTTCTGCTTCGCGGCGGTGATTTTCAGCGCTTCTTCGCTGGCGGACGGCGCGATGATCACTTCGACGAACTGGCGAGAGATGATCGCCTGCGCGGTTTCAGCATCCAGCTCGCGGTTAAAGGCGATGATGCCGCCGAACGCGGAGGTTGGGTCGGTTTTGTAAGCGCGATCGTAGGCGTCAAGAATCGAGTTGCTGACGGCAACGCCGCACGGGTTGGCGTGCTTAACGATAACGCAGGCCGGCTCGTTGAACTCTTTTACACACTCCAGCGCCGCATCGGTATCGGCAATGTTGTTATAGGAGAGCGCTTTGCCCTGCAGCTGAGTGGCGGTCGCCACGGAGGCCTCTTTTACATTCTCTTCTATATAGAAAGCCGCCTGCTGGTGGCTGTTTTCGCCGTAGCGCATATCCTGCTTCTTAATGAAGTTCAGATTCAGGGTACGCGGGAAGCGGCCAGCGGCTTCTTTGCTTTCGCCGTGATAGGCCGGAACCATGCTGCCGAAGTAGTTGGCGATCATGCTGTCGTAAGCGGCGGTGTGTTCGAAGGCTTTAATGGCGAGGTCGAAGCGGGTGGCCAGCGTGAGAGAACCTTCGTTGGCGTCCATCTCATTAATAATGGCGTCGTAGTCGCTGCTCTTAACCACGATGGCGACATCTTTATGGTTCTTCGCCGCGGAGCGCACCATGGTCGGGCCGCCGATATCGATGTTTTCCACCGCGTCTTCCAGCGAGCACCCTTCACGAGCGACGGTCTGGGCGAACGGGTAAAGGTTCACGACAACCATATCGATAGGCGCGATACCGTGTTGCTGCATGATACCGTCATCCTGACCGCGACGACCGAGGATGCCGCCGTGTACTTTCGGATGCAGGGTCTTCACGCGTCCATCCATCATTTCCGGGAAACCGGTGTAGTCAGAGACTTCGGTAACCGGCAGGCCTTTATCTGCCAGCAGGCGAGCGGTGCCGCCGGTGGACAGCAGCTCGACACCACGAGCGGAAAGCGCCTGCGCGAATTCGACGATACCGGCCTTGTCAGAAACACTGAGCAGAGCGCGGCGGACTGGACGACGTTGTTGCATGGTATTAAATCCCCAGGATTTGAACATTACAGAGAGCGTTAGGTGAGTTTTTGCCTAAAAACTCACCTAACGCACCCAACCGGGCATCCGTGTCATAGCGCGGCATTGTAACGAAAACGTTTGCGCAACGCTCGCGAATTTTTATGTTTCTCTCCAGGCCGGTGAATCTCCTTCTATATAGCTGGCGATCCACGGGGCTAGCGGTCATGTTTTTACGCTCTCCTGTGGATAATTCTGTGTGTAACGAGGTATAAAGCGGGGTTTTGCTGGGGAATGCAGCAGTCAGTCATTTTTCTGCCATTTTTCTATTGCGGACGCTCGAGAACTCCCTATAATGCGCCTCCATCGACACGGCGGATGTGAATCACTTCACACAAACAGCCGGTTCGGTTGCAGAGAAAAATCCTGAAAAACGGGTTGACTCTGAAAGAGGAAAGCGTAATATACGCCACCTCGCGACAGAGCGCTAAAGCGCGTCGCAACTGCTCTTTAACAATTTATCAGACAATCTGTGTGGGCACTCAAAGTGACATGGATTCTTAACGTCCTCGGACGAAAAATGAATACCAAGTCTCAAGAGTGAACACGTAATTCATTACGAAGTTTAATTCTTTGAGCATCAAACTTAAATTGAAGAGTTTGATCATGGCTCAGATTGAACGCTGGCGGCAGGCCTAACACATGCAAGTCGAGCGGTAGCACAGAGAGCTTGCTCTCGGGTGACGAGCGGCGGACGGGTGAGTAATGTCTGGGAAACTGCCTGATGGAGGGGGATAACTACTGGAAACGGTAGCTAATACCGCATAA
>NZ_JAGRQZ010000038.1:0-38553 GCF_018223915.1 Klebsiella sp. 64 | reverse complement strand
GTATGGCATACTGCCGGTGCTGCAGGGGACGCTGGCCGGGCTGGGTTCGATACCGCCGGGGTTGTCAGGCGTTGCTGAAGGAATGGGAATGACCGGCTGGCAGCGTCTGTATAAGGTGAAGCTACCGCTGGCGGCCCCGGTGATCCTGGCGGGGATCCGCACCTCGGTCATCGTCAATATTGGTACCGCGACCATTGCCTCGACGGTGGGGGCCAGTACGCTCGGGACGCCGATCATCATCGGCCTGAGCGGCTTTAATACCGCCTATATTGTACAGGGGGCGCTGCTGGTGGCGCTGGCGGCGATTATCGTCGATCGCGCGTTTGAGCGTCTGACCCGCTGGATCAGCCGACACCGCCACGCACAATAAAGGAATAGCCGGCCAGCATCACGCCGCTGATCCCGCCGATGGCCATAAGTAAGAAGAGAGTGACGACCGCGATTTTCGCTGGCTTCATAATAGGCTCCTGATGTTAACAGGGGGATTATACGGTGAAGCGCAGGTGTTAATGAAACATTAATTGCGGTTTAGCGCGCCGCGCCGGGCTTTTTGCCGCGTTTGCTGCGCAACGCGCCGCAAAAAAGTGTGATCCTGGCCGTCATTTTTCATTTTTATGCAGGGCTTCAAAGAAAGTTTTCGCCAGGCAGGGTATGGTACGCGCTTTCAGGCATGTGTGGTTTGCGGGTATGTACGAGTTTGATCTGGTGTTGCTGCTGCTTCAGCAGATGTGCGTATTTTTGGTCATCGCGTGGTTGATGAGCAAAACCCGACTGTTTATCCCCCTGATGCAAGTCACCGTTCGCCTGCCGCACAAACTGCTGTGCTATGTCACCTTCTCCATTTTCTGCATTATGGGGACCTATTTCGGTCTGCATATCGAAGACTCCATCGCCAACACCCGCGCCATCGGCGCCGTGATGGGCGGCCTGCTCGGCGGGCCGGTGGTCGGCGGGCTGGTAGGGCTCACCGGCGGCCTGCACCGCTACTCGCTGGGGGGAATGACCGCCTTAAGCTGCATGGTTTCCACCATCGTTGAGGGGCTGCTGGGCGGTCTGGTGCACAGCGTGCTGGTCAAACGCGGCCGGCCGGACAAAGTCTTTAGCCCGCTGACCGCCGGGGCGATCACCTTCGTGGCCGAGCTGGTGCAGATGATGATCATTCTGCTGATTGCCCGCCCGTTCCAGGACGCCCTGCATCTGGTGCAGAGCATTGCCGCGCCGATGATGGTCACCAATACCGTCGGTGCGGCGCTGTTTATGCGCATTCTGCTGGACAAGCGGGCGATGTTTGAGAAGTACACCTCCGCCTTTTCCGCCACGGCGCTGAAGGTGGCGGCGTCCACCGAGGGGATCCTGCGTCAGGGATTCAACGAAGAGAATAGCATGAAGGTGGCCCAGGTGCTGATCCAGGAGCTGGACATCGGCGCGGTGGCGATCACCGATCGCGACAAGCTGCTGGCGTTTACCGGCATCGGCGACGACCACCATCTGCCGGGCAAGCCTATCTCCTCCTCGTATACGCAACGGGCGATTGAGACCGGGGAGGTGGTCTACGCCGACGGCAACGAGGTGCCTTACCGCTGCTCGATTCATCCGCACTGTAAGCTGGGGTCGACGCTGGTGATCCCCCTGCGCGGCGAGAACCAACGGGTGATAGGCACCATTAAACTGTATGAGGCGAAAAATCGCCTGTTCAGTTCGATCAACCGCACCCTCGGGGAGGGGATTGCCCAGCTGCTGTCGGCGCAGATCCTCGCCGGACAGTACGAGCGGCAGAAGGCGCTGCTGACGCAATCCGAAATCAAGCTCCTGCACGCCCAGGTCAACCCGCACTTCCTGTTTAACGCGCTTAACACGCTGAAGGCGGTGATCCGCCGCGACAGCGATCAGGCCGGCCAGCTGGTGCAGTATCTATCGACCTTCTTTCGCAAGAACCTGAAACGGCCGACGGAAATTGTCACTCTTGCCGATGAGATCGAGCATGTTAACGCCTATCTGCAGATTGAGAAGGCTCGCTTTCAGGCTAACCTGCAGATCCAGATGGCGGTGCCGGAAGGGCTGGCGCATCACCAGCTGCCGGCCTTTACCCTGCAGCCGATCGTGGAGAACGCCATTAAGCATGGTACATCGCAACATCTTGGCGTCGGCGAAATTACCATCCGCGCCAGCCAGGACGATCGCTGGCTGCAGCTGGATATCGAAGATAACGCCGGGCTGTACCGGGCCAACCCCCAGGCCAGCGGGCTGGGGATGAATCTGGTGGACAGGCGGCTGCGGGCGCGTTTTGGCGCCGACTGCGGCATCAGCGTCACCTGCGAGCCGGAGCGCTTTACCCGTGTCACCCTACGTCTGCCCCTGGAGGAGAATGCATGCTGAGAGTATTGATCGTCGATGATGAGCCGCTGGCGCGGGAAAACCTGCGCATTTTGCTGGAGACACAGCGCGATATCGAGATCGTCGGCGAGTGCGGCAACGCGGTGGAGGCCATTGGCGCGGTGCATAAGCTGCGTCCCGACGTGCTGTTTCTCGACATCCAGATGCCGCGCATCAGCGGTCTGGAGATGGTCGGGATGCTCGACCCGGAGCACCGCCCCTATATCGTGTTTCTCACCGCCTTTGATGAATACGCGGTGAAAGCCTTTGAGGAGCATGCCTTTGACTATCTGCTGAAGCCGATTGAAGCTGCCCGGCTGGAGAAAACCCTCGCCCGCCTGCGCCAGGAGCGTAATCTGCAGGATGTGTCGCTGCTGGATGATGCTCAGCAGACGCTGAAATACATTCCCTGTACCGGCCACAGTCGTATCTGGCTGCTGCAGATGGAGGATGCGGCCTTCGTCAGCAGCCGGATGAGCGGCATCTACGTGACCGACCGCGAGGGAAAAGAGGGCTTTACCGAACTGACCCTGCGCACCCTTGAGAGCCGCACGCCGTTGCTGCGCTGCCATCGCCAGTACCTGGTGAATATGGCGCACCTGAAGGAGATTCGCCTTGAGGAGAATGGCCAGGCGGAGCTGCTGATGCGCGCCGGACAAACGGTGCCGGTGAGCCGGCGCTATTTAAAAAGCCTGAAAGAGGCGATTGGCCTGTAAAGCTGGTACACTGCGCCCCATTGCATCATCGACAGTAAAAGGCCCTCATGCTCAGTAATGATATTCTTCGTAGCCTGCGCTACACCCTGAAAGTCAATAATAACGATATGGTGCGCATTCTCGCGCTCTCCGCTATGGAATCCACCGCCGCCAGCTTCGACACCTGGACGACGAAAGAGGATGAAGAGGGCTTTGTTCGCTGCCCGGACATTATCCTGTCGGGTTTCCTTAACGGCCTTATCTATGACAAGCGCGGCAAAGATGATTCGGCCCCGGAGCTGGCGCTGGAGCGTCGGGTGAATAACAACACGGTGCTGAAAAAGCTGCGGATCGCCTTCTCGCTGAAAACGGACGATATCCAGGCGATTATGAGCGAGCAGAAATACCGGGTGTCGGTGCCGGAGATCACCGCCATGATGCGCTCGCCTGACCACAAAAACTACCGCGAGTGCGGCGACCAGTTTCTGCGCAATTTCCTGCGCGGACTGACCCGGCGGGTGCATAACCCGAAGGCATGATTTTTTGCCGGGTGGCGGCTTCGCCTGACCCGGCCTACAACGACTGCCCCCCGGGCGCGTGCTAGCATAGCGCCGCCGGGCAAAAAAAAGCCGGAGATACTCTCCGGCTTTTTTGTTATTTCACCTGCTGACCCGGCTTGGCGCCGTCGTCAGGGCTTAACAGGAAGATATCCTTCCCGCCAGGGCCGGCGGCCATCACCATGCCCTCGGAGATGCCGAAGCGCATTTTGCGCGGCGCCAGGTTGGCGACCATCACCGTCAGGCGACCAATCAGCGGCTGCGGATCCGGGTAAGCGGAGCGGATACCGGAGAAGACATTGCGTTTTTCGCCGCCGAGATCCAGCGTCAGGCGCAGCAGCTTGTCGGAGCCCTCGACGAATTCCGCGTTTTCAATCAGCGCCACGCGCAGATCGACTTTGGCGAAATCGTCAAAGGTGATGGTCTCCTGAATCGGATCGTCCGCCAGCGGACCGGTGACCGGCGCCGCGGTGGCTTTCACCTCTTCTTTAGAAGCTTCTACCAGGGCTTCCACCTGTTTCATCTCGATGCGGTTGTACAGCGCCTTGAACGGATTCACCTTATGCGCCAGCAGCGGCTGCTGAATGGCGTCCCAGCTCAGTTCGCTGTTGAGGAATGCCTCCGCACGCGCGGCCAACTGCGGCAGGACCGGCTTCAGCCAGGTCATCAGCACGCGGAACATATTCAGGCCCATGGTGCAGATGGCCTGCAGGTCGGCGTCGCTGCCTTCCTGTTTCGCCACCACCCACGGCGCCTGCTCGTCGACGTAGCGGTTAGCCACGTCGGCGAGGGCCATGATTTCGCGGATGGCCTTACCGAACTCGCGGCTGTCCCACGCTTCGCCGATGCTTTCCGCCGCGTCGGTGAAGGTTTTGTACAGCGCCGGGTCGGCCAGCTCCGCGGCCAGCACGCCGTCGAAACGCTTGCTGATAAAGCCGGCGTTGCGCGAGGCGAGGTTAACCACCTTGTTGACGATGTCCGCGTTCACGCGCTGCACGAAATCTTCCAGGTTCAGGTCGATGTCATCGATGCGCGAAGAGAGCTTGGCGGTGTAGTAGTAGCGCAGGCTGTCGGCATCGAAATGATTTAACCAGGTGCTGGCCTTGATAAAAGTCCCGCGCGACTTGGACATTTTGGCGCCGTTAACCGTCACGTAGCCGTGCACGAACAGGTTAGTCGGCTTACGGAAGTTGCTGCCTTCCAGCATCGCCGGCCAGAACAGGCTGTGGAAGTAGACAATGTCCTTGCCGATAAAGTGATACAGCTCGGCCGTGGAGTCTTTCTTCCAGTATTCGTCGAAGCTGGTGGTGTCGCCGCGCTTGTCGCACAGGTTCTTGAAGGAGCCCATGTAGCCGATCGGCGCGTCCAGCCAGACGTAGAAATATTTGCCCGGCGCGTTGGGAATTTCGAAGCCGAAGTACGGCGCATCGCGGGAGATGTCCCACTGCTGCAGGCCGGATTCGAACCACTCCTGCATCTTGTTCGCGACCTGCTCCTGCAGCGCGCCGCTGCGGGTCCACGCCTGCAGCATTTCGCTGAACGACGGCAGGTCGAAGAAAAAGTGCTCGGAGTCACGCATCACCGGCGTGGCGCCGGAGACCACCGATTTCGGGTCGATAAGTTCGGTGGGGCTGTAGGTCGCGCCGCACACTTCGCAGTTATCGCCATACTGGTCCGGAGATTTGCACTTCGGACAGGTGCCTTTCACAAAACGGTCCGGCAGGAACATGCCTTTTTCCGGATCGTAGAGCTGAGAGATGGTGCGGTTTTTAATAAAACCGTTCTCTTTCAGGCGGGTGTAGATAAGCTCCGACAGTTCGCGGTTCTCGTCGCTGTGCGTCGAGTGATAGTTATCATAGCTGATGTCAAAACCGGCGAAATCGGTCTGATGCTCCTGACTCATTTCGCCAATCATCTGCTCCGGAGTGATACCGAGCTGCTGCGCTTTGAGCATGATCGGCGTGCCGTGGGCGTCGTCGGCGCAGATGAAGTTGACCTCGTGGCCGCGCATTCGCTGGTAACGGACCCAGACATCAGCCTGGATGTGCTCCAGCATGTGGCCGAGGTGGATGGAGCCGTTGGCGTACGGCAGGGCGCACGTTACCAGAATTTTCTTCGCGACTTGAGTCATAGTGAGCATTACATCTTCTGTTGTAAAAAGGGCTTCCGATATTACCAAAAGGGCTGTGGGTGCGCCATAAATGGCTGCCCATATATGGATAATCGTTACCTGTGATAAACTCTGTGATTACTGAAAGCATCTCAAAACAACAAAGGAGTCGGGATGAATTCGCAATCCCAGGCCAAATCCCCTGAGCGCCTACGTGCGATGGTCGCCGGGACGCTGGCCAATTTCCAGCACCCAACCCTGAAGCATAATCTCACCGCCCTTAAGGCGCTGCACCATGTCGCCTGGCTGGACGATACCGTCCATATTGAACTGCAAATGCCGTTCGTCTGGAGCAGCGCCTTCGAAGCGCTGAAAGAGCAGTGCAGCGCCGAACTGCTGCGCATCACCGGCGCGAAGGCCATCGACTGGAAGCTGACCCACAGCATCGCGACCCTCAAGCGGGTGAAAAACCAGCCCGGGGTCAACGGCGTGAAAAACATTATCGCCATCAGCTCCGGCAAAGGCGGCGTCGGTAAATCTTCTACTGCCGTAAACCTGGCGCTGGCCCTGGCGGCGGAAGGGGCGAAGGTGGGCATTCTGGATGCCGATATCTATGGTCCGTCGATTCCGACCATGCTGGGTGCGGAAGACAGCCGCCCGACCTCGCCGGACGGCACTCATATGGCGCCGATCATGAAATATGGTCTGGCAACCAACTCCATCGGTTACCTGGTGACCGACGACAACGCCATGGTCTGGCGTGGGCCGATGGCCAGCAAGGCACTGATGCAGATGCTGCAGGAGACGCTGTGGCCGGATCTTGATTACCTGGTGCTGGATATGCCGCCGGGCACCGGCGACATCCAGCTGACCCTGGCGCAGAACATCCCGGTCACCGGCGCGGTGGTGGTCACCACGCCGCAGGACATCGCGCTGATCGACGCCAAAAAAGGCATCGTGATGTTCGAGAAAGTGGAAGTGCCGGTGCTGGGGATCGTGGAAAACATGAGCATGCATATCTGCAGCAACTGCGGGCACCACGAGCCTATCTTCGGCACCGGCGGCGCGCAAAAACTGGCCGAGAAATACCACACCCAGCTGCTGGGCCAGCTGCCGCTGCATATTACGCTGCGGGAAGATCTGGATAACGGCACGCCGACGGTGGTGGCGCGTCCGGACAGCGAATTTACCGACATCTACCGCCAGCTGGCGGGCCGGGTGGCGGCCCAGATGTACTGGCAGGGAGAAGTGATCCCGGGTGAGATTGCCTTCCGCGCCGTTTAAGGCCGCGGCGAGCGCATCAGCCAGTATCTGCCCTCGGGCGACGCGCCCTGTGCTTCGATGGTCCAGCCATGACGCTGGTAGAAGCGCAGGGCGTTTTTATTTTCCATCAGGCACTTCAGCGTTCCGCTGGCGGTAAAGGTCCGTTCGACCTGCGCCAGCAGCGCGCTGCCGATATGTTTGCCTTGCCAGTCGGGGTCGACAAACAGATGGTGAAGGAAATTATCGGCGGTCCATACGGCGGCAAAGCCCACCGGCTGGCCGTCGCATTCCGCGACCCACAGCTGTTCATCCGCGGTGGCGGCATCGAAATCTTCCAGCCGCCACGCCGCGGCGGGAAGCCAGGTCCACGATAAACTGCGCGCCCGCAGGAAGATCTGGCGCAGCGCCGGAGAGTCCGCTGGCTCGCCGGGGCGGACGTGGAGATTGCGCGGATCAACGATGGTAGAAGATCTCGCCATCATACACTTTGAGGATTTTGCCTTCGGTATCGGTAATCAGCACGTAGTTACCGCCCATATAGGTCCAGTGGCTGCCGGCGTCCGGCGCAGGCAGGTTACGCTGCTGCCACTGTTTAATGTTGTATTCCGGGGTGAGATACATCGCCGGAACGGTGTCGCCGATGTGAAACTGGGTGAAATCGGCGGTGAACTCTTTCAGCGCATACTGATCGATCCCCGCGGCAGTAGCCGTCCAGCTGGCGCCAGCGGTGGCAAGAAGTACGCCCAGAAGCATCATTTTTGTTTTACGCATAGTTTCCTCAATATTACCTGGACTCAAAATAGCAGCCTCGTATCATTCCTGATGCGTTGCTGAAATGGCAAGCACTGGATTTTTAAAAAGTGTAAGCAAAACGCGGCGCAAGTCTTGTGCCGCTTGCGTTGCAGCGACGGTGATGCGTATTTTGGGAGCAATCTGAAGCAGGGGAGAATCGGCATGTTCAGGCTGGAAGATCTGACCTTATTTGTCCGCGCCGCGGCGCTGGGCAGTTTTAGCGACGCGGCGCGCGAGGCCGGGCAGCAGCCGGCGCAGGTCAGCGCGGCAATTAAGCGTCTGGAGACGATCCTCAATATTCGCCTGTTTGCCCGTTCGACCCGCAGCCTGCGCCTGACGCCGGAGGGGGAGACCTGGCTGCCCTACGCCACCCAGATGCTCGATACCCTCGAGGCCGGTCTGCAGAAGATCCAGACCCCGGACGATGAAGTTCGCGGCATGTTGCAGATTGCCGTGCCGTCGGACCTCGGGCGTAACCTGCTCCTGACCCTGTTCCGCGATTTCCGCCAACGCCACCCGGCGCTGCGCCTGCGGCTGCTCTTTTCCGATCAGCTGACCGACGTGTTTAAAGATCCGGTGGACGTTGCGTTTCGCTATGGCAATAACGACGATGCTTCGTTTATCTCGCTGCCGGTGGCGCCGGAAAATCGTCGGGTGCTGGTGGCCTCGCCTGAGTGGATCGCTCGCCATGGCGAACCGCAGACCCTCGAGGAACTCAGCCAGCATAATGCGTTGATCTACATTTTGCGCGGCCGTCCGTTCGACCGCTGGTCGCTGAGCCTCGACGGCGTGGTTCAGCAGCAGAAGGTCTCCGGCACGGTGATGAGCGACGACGCCGAGGTGATCCGTCGGCTGGCGATCGCCGGGGAGGGCATTGCCTATAAATCGATGCTCGACGTCAGCGACGATCTGCGGGCGGGGCGCCTGCGGCGCCTGCTGCCGCGTTATCAGGGGGATGTAGTGCCGTTGAATCTGATTTGTCCGCACCGCAAACAGCTCTCTGCCGCGGTGCGTTTGTTATATGAAGAGGTGAAATCACATTGTGAAGGGCTTAATGCCTGACTAAGGTCGCGAAGTAATATACCAGCGGGACGGCCAATACCCACAGGCCAATCGGGATCTCCCGCCACTTACCGGCGATAGCCTTGATCACAATGTAAAACAGCAGCCCGCCGGCAATCCCGGTGCCAAAGCTGTTGGCGATAAGGGTGATCATCACCATCATCAGCACCGGCAGCCCGTCGGTGAAGTTGGCAAGATCCACTTTGCGCAGGCCGCTGAACATGTTCAGGCCAATCAGGATCAGCGCCGGGGCGGTGGCTTCTTTCGGGATCATCAACGCCACCGGCGTGAACAGCAGCATCAGCAGGAACATTACCGCCGCCGACAGGGCGGTGAGGCCGGTTTTGCCGCCCGCTTCCGCTGCCGCCGAAGACTCAATCAGCGCCGTCGCCGCCGGAATGCCCACCCACGGGCCGAGCGCGGCGGCAATCGAATCGACCATGAACGGGCGATTAATCTGCGGCATGTTGCCTTCTTCATCCAGCAGACCCGCCTCGCCGCCCACCGCCAGCGTTGTCCCCATGGTGGAGAAAAACTCAGATGCGAAAAAGACGAACAGGAACGGCAGGAAGGCGATGTTTAACGCCCCCAGCAGGTCAACCTGTCCCAGCACCGGCGCCAGCGAGTGGGGGGCATCGATAAAATGCGTCGGCAGTTTAGTCACGCCGAACGGGATACCCACCAGCGTGGCGCACAAAATAGCCCACAAAATCGCGCCCGGTACCTTACGCGCCTGCAGGGCTATCGCCAGGAACAGGCCGCACAGCGCCACCAGCGCGCCGGGGGCGAGAAAGTCGCCGAGCATCAGGGCGTTGGTTTTCGCATTGGCCAGCACCAGCCCGGCATTGCGAAAACCGAGGACGGCGACAAACAGGCCGATGGAGGCCGTCAATCCCAGCTTGATCGACTGCGGCACCGAGCGGGTGACCACTTCGCGCAGGCCAAAGCGGGTCAGCAGGAAGAAGAGGATCCCCGACCAGCAGGCAATTCCGAGGCCAGTCTGCCAGCCAATCCCTTCGCTACCGGCCAGCGTCACCCCCACCAGCACCGAGCCGCCAATGCCCGGGCCGACGATAAACGGCAGGTTGGCATAAAACGCCATCAGCAGCGAGCCGACGACGAAGACCAGAATGGTGCCGGTGGTGGCGGCGCCTTTATCCATCCCGCCGATCGCCAGCAGCCCCGGGATGACCACCAGTAAATAGGCGGCGGCGAGAAAGCCGGTGATCCCGGCCAGGCATTCGGTGCGTAGCGTGCCGCCGCGCGAGCGCAGCGCAAAGCGGCGCTCCAGCCAGTTAGCGCGGGCGGAAGAGTGAAGTGTGTTATCGGCCATGCTCAGGCTCCCTGAGGATTATTGTTGTGATCGGTTGGCTCCGGGATCTCCCGGCAGGCTATCAACGGGTCGACTATCTGGCGGCTGCCGCCGTCGGTCAGACCCAAATCGGTTAAATGCGGCCCGGCGTTACAGGCAAGGCAGGTGCCTTCAATGGCCTTGAAGACCCGGTACGGCGGCTCCCAGTCGGCGACTTGGCTGCTCAGATCGCGCAGCTCGCGGAACTGACGCGCCAGTTCCGCGGCTGGGAGATCCGACAGCATGCCGGCAATCGGCATCGCCACATGGGCAAGGATCTCGCCCTGTTGCGCCAGCGCCATCCCGCCGCCGGAGGCGATAAGCTGGTTGGCCGCCAGCGCCATATCATTAGCGTCGCGCCCGAGCACCACCAGATTATGCGAGTCGTGGGAGTAGCTGGTGGCGATGGCGCCGCGCAGCTCACCCCAGCCTTCAAGCAGGGCGATTTGCGGCGTCGCCTGATGGCGGCCGTGGCGGTGCTTGACCCAGATCAGACTGAAGCCGGCGGGCAGCTGGACTTTCCCGTCACGAACCTGCACTTCCACTTCGCCCCACTGGGTGAAGCGCGCGCCGCGGATATGGCGCAGGCGGGCGATGCCGTGACGAATGCCCTGGACGCGCAGAATAAAGTCATCGGCGCGGAGGGGGGCGATCTGCAAAGTATCGCGCGGCGGCGTGACGCCCGCGGCGGGCGCGATCGGTGTCAGCAGGTTGCCCGCACGGGCCAGCAGCTTACCGCCTACGTAGACTTCGCGGGCCACCAGTTTCTCCAGGGAATCAAACACCACCAGATCGGCGCGCCGCCCGGCGGCAATCAGCCCAAGATCGTGGCGCTGCAGGCGAATAGCGGCGTTGAGGGTGGCGAATCGCAGCGCATCGACCGCCGGTAAACCGTGCTCGATCAGCAGATTAAGCAGGGCGATGATGCCGCCTTTCTCCAGCAGCATATCCGGCGGCACGTCATCAGTGCAGACGGTGATCTGCGAGGAGAGGTGCGGCAGCGTTTTTAACGCCGCGACGATATCCGGCAGCAGATAGGGGTGCGAGCCGCGGATCTCGATCGTCAGCCCGGCGCGCAGTTTTTCCAGCGCGTCGTCCGCCGAGGTCAGTTCATGATCGGAGGTGACGCCGGCGGCGAGGTAGCCCTGCAGGTCAGCGCCGCTCAGGCCGCGGGCGTGGCCTTCAATCAGTTTGCCGCTGTTGAGACCGGCCTGGACAATCTCCTGCATCCGCTCGCTACCGTGCAGCACGCCGTGCATATCCATCACCTCCGCCACGCCGCGCACTTCCGGCCAGCCGAGCATGGTCTCCATCTCCGCGCCGGCAAAATCGGCGCCGGACATTTCGAGACCCGGCGTGGAGGGGACGCTGGACGGGGCGGCGACCATCACCTGCAGCGGCAGATGGCGGCTGGCGTCCACCGCATAGCGCACGCCAGCGACGCCGAGGACGTTGGCCAGCTCATGCGGATCCCAGAACACTGCGGTGGTGCCCTGGGTGAGGACGATTTCCGCATAGCGCTCCGGCGGCAGGTGCGAGCTTTCGAGATGCACGTGGGTGTCCATCAGGCCGGGGGACAGGTAGCTACCGGCCAGGGAACGCACTTCATGGGCGTCTTCGCGACTGCCGCGCGGATGGACGCTGGCGATCATCTCGCCGACGATACCGACGTCAGCGGGGCGAATTTCGCCCGTGGCCATATCGACGATCTGCGCATCGATCAGCAGCAGATCAAACGGGGATTCACCGCGCGCGGCCTGCACGGCGCGACGGCGGACTTGAGCATTGCTGGACATAACCACTCCGGCACAAGGATAATGCGGATACTCTAGGGGCACAGCAAACGTTTGCCCAGATGAATAAATTTATCACCCGATAAGCTCGGGTTATTGTGCAGGACCACCGTAGCGAACCCGATGATGAACGAACCCTGGCAGCGGCTGCCCGCGCTCTCTCTTAAACAGCTTCAGTATTTCGTCACCCTGGCCCAGCTGCGCCATTTTACCGATACCGCCAGTCGGCTGGCGATTAGCCAGCCGGCGCTGAGCAGCGCCCTGCGGCAGATTGAAACGGTACTCGGCGGTAAGCTGGTCAACCGTACCGCTGCGACGGTCACTCTGACTGAACTGGGGGCGGCGATTTTACCCCACGCCCAGCGGATCCTCAGCGTGGCGCAGGCGGCCTTTTCCGATATGCAGCAGATTGTCGAGGCGGGTGGCGACGGGACGGTGCGTATCGGTCTGGTGCCGTCGGTCAGTTCGCTGCTGTTTCCGCTGCTGCCGCAGACCCTGGCTGAGGCCTTTCCGCGTCTGCGCATTGAATTTCACGATCAGACCAACGATGCGCTTATCCAGGCGCTGCAGCGCGGCGAGATTGATTTCGGCATCGGGGCGATCGACAGTTCACTGCCCGCAGAACTGCTGGTCTATCCGCTGCGCGAAGATCCCTTCGTGGCGGTGCTGCACCGCGACGATCCGCTGGCCGCGCAGGCGCATCTGCCGTGGAAACAGCTGGTGGGGCGGGATATTGCTGTGTTCTCGAAGGGCAATATCCAGCGGCTGGTGGCGGCATTAGTGGAGAGCCATCGCCTGACGCTGACCACCCGCTACCAGGTGGACTATATCGAAACCCTGTATGGCCTGGTGCGCTCGCGCTTAGCGGTGGCGATTCTGCCGGCGCTGTACACCACCCATCTGCAGGACCCGGCGCTCAGGGTCGCCCACCTGCAGCAGCCGGCGCTCGCCCGCACAGTGGCCCTGATGCGCGGCCCGCAGGCGCTGCCCCCGCTTATTGAAGACTGTTTTTCTCTGCTGCAGGCCGCCTTGCGCTAGGGCAGGTGCTTGATCAGCACGTCTACGGTTAAGTGGTTGATGTACTCCAGCGAGTGTGAGGAGAGGACGCCCAGCAACCGGTTATGGTGTCCGGCAATAATTAAATCGATCTGCCGCTGCCGAACGCAGGTTTCTACGTCTTCAAACCGGCGGGTGGTCACCAGCGAGAGGGTATCCACCGGCAGGGAGACGGTGCAGGCCAGCTCGTTGAGCAGAGCTTTGGCCTGGATCACCTCCTGCGAGACCCGATCGTCGCGCAGGCTGTCGGAAACATAGTTCAGCGCCCGGTAATCGGTGCTGATGTGGGCGATGGTGATGCGCATGCCGTTCTCTTCTGCCATTCTGGCGGCATGCTGGAGCAGCGGGACGCCGTCCTGACTGCTGTTAATCAGTACCAGCGCATGGTGATAAACGGCCATGGCGTATATCCTCGGTAGGCTAAATAGCGCATGATGTCATTATTTTCCGCCCGCCAGCAGCGGAATGCAATCCCGTCCGGTTGCCTGATGAGCATGATGGCCGCGAAGGTGTCGTAACCAGGGCTAAAGGCTTGTTGTATGAACCGGTGAGTTGCGGTAAATTCCACAACGCTTAACAATTTCACTATTTTGACTCGGGGTGCCCTTCTTCGTTGAAGGCTGAGAAATACCCGTACCACCTGATCTGGATAATGCCAGCGTAGCCATGGCAATTATTCTGATAAAAATCAAACAATTACTTCTATTTTTCGTCCTGTTTTGTTCAGCCGTAACACATTGAGGCTCATCAAATGGGACACAAAACCATTCGTCATACCACTAGACGTAACGGGATCTACTACGTTCGCTTTCGTCTGTCCGGCAAAAAATATTTCCGTAAGTCGCTGGAAACAGACAGCTACGCCCAAGCGCACTCGGTAATGTCTTTTGCCTCTCCTGTCATTCACTTAGTGCAATGCGGGGCTATCAAGCCCGATCAATTTTCCGCTCGCCTTTCTGCGATCACCAGTCGCTTGAAACAACAGGCTGACCACTGGTTAGCACAACAATTCCTCAATGATGAGCGGCGTGAAGTCCAAACTCAGCCGATAACAGCGCATGAATATCGAGATGCTGTCGCTCCTGCTGTAGTTGCGGACCAAAAAGAGCTAACCGAGCCAGAAAACGCTTTAACTCTGGCTGGTGCATGGAACATGTACCGAAGCGAGAAGGGGCGAAGCTGGACTAAAGCAATCGCCCAGGCCAATGAGCGTTTTATGGAAGTACTGCTCGTAGTTTTGGGTGCATCAACGGACGTAAAGGCAGTCACCAGGCAAGATATTAAGCAGGTGATGGAAGTTGTAGAAAACCTGCCTAAGCGTGTTGTTCAGCCGTATCGCTCAATGACTATTCAGCAACTGATCGAATGTGATGATGTTCCACCAGATGATTTGGTGGGGGCCGAGGCAATTCATAAACATCTCAAAATTTATAAATCGCTGTTCAAGACCTTTCTTACTGATAGCAAAGAGATTCTGGATAAATCTCCGACTGATGGCGTAGTGGCAGCACCATCGAAAGCACGGTTTGGTGCGTACAGCGCGACGGAGATGAGAAAATTTGTGGGTTGGGCGCTCAAGCAGCCTGACGGCTGGCAGAAATGGATTACTTTATTATTGGCTTACACTGGAGCCAGGAGAGGTGAGATAGCCAAGCTGGAAAAATCGCAAATCAAATATGATGAAGACAGCCAGCGTCATTACCTTCTGATTGCCGAAGGTGGACAGGGCAAAACTGAAAACGCTACACGCCAAGTAGCAATTCATCCTGACTTGATCGAGTGGGGCTTCATCGATTTTGTGAATCGTCAGTGGAAAGAGAAAATATTTTCTCCAGTGGCGGGTAAGAATATGCCGAAGATTGGCAAGGTTTTAGCTGATATCCGCGATCAGCTTGGTATCCCGTACCTTGATGATTATGGACAACGGCGGCTGGTGCATAGTTTCCGGCACACAATGATCTCGACCTGTCTGGCTGGATGGGTTGGAAACTTGGCGCACTTGCAACAGGTTGTCGGTCATGAGAAAAGCGGGACGGGGATCACCAGACGCTATTTGCATACGTTTCCGCTATCTGCGGTTTGCTATGTGATCGACGGATTATGCTGGTATTAATTTTCTGCCTTCAAGATCACCCGTCAAGTTGGTGGGGTAATAATATTCCGATGATGAACTTCGCTTCACCATCGGAGTAGTGCTGTTCCCGCTATAGCCATTCTTTTCTCCGTCGCTCTCCCAAACTGTTGCTTCTGTCATGTTCAAATGCCAACACTGCACTGGGTTAACCATATCTGTGGTGTGGTTATCTTCATGCTGCGCAGTTAAGTTTTTCACGTTAGTTGCAAAACTACTAATCATTAACTTGATCACTTTTAACGATCAATATATAAGTATTGATCTGTTAAATCGATCGATTGAGGTGTCCGATAGCGAGGAGTCGGACAATCAACTTTCAGACGAGGAAGGTGATTAGTGATTAAAACTATTGTGTTAATCTTATTTTTAAGCCCATTCGCCACGCTTGCCGCTGATGGCGGTGTGCCAGTGGAAGAGGCCGATAAGGTTCTGAGCGAAATCCGTCATGCGGGTTACGAGTGCGAGCGGGTAGATAGTGTCGAAACTCGATGGTTCTTTGGAACAACTGCGAATGTCGTATGCGACAGGGTTTTCCGGTTCATTTTGGAGTATGAACGGGGAGGGGTGAGCGTTGAAGTGGTGAACCTTTAATATTAACCAGTTATCATTGGTATTTTTGATTCACATCACAAGTTAACTGTTTTTATATACAGTTGTTTGGCGTATGATACCTATGCAATTTTGCAGAATTCTTAAGGTGACATGCCATCATGAAAGACGGACTTTATTCTGTTTTCTTCAAAAGCAACACTCAAGATTTCGGTGCTGGTGTTGTTTCAGTTAAAAATGATGCCGTAAATGGCGGTGATTATGCTTTTTATTATCAGGGCAAAATTAATAATAATAATTTAAGATTGCATGTGAAACAATTCAATCCTGGTAGTCAATCGGTTTTCGGTCCGTTAAATGATTTTTACTTGGTTTTAGCTGTAAGTGAAAAAGAACCACATGGCTATATTCTTGAAGGTAGCATGGAAGGGAATCCTCATTTGAACCTACAAGTATCAGCAACAAAAATTTCAGATTTAACTGAATGATTTGATAATAAAAGAGGGCTTAATAGCCCTCTTTTATTATGTCCTTTTCTCTCTTGATTCTATAGTTTTTTGATACCACTCGTCACGATCTTTTCTTTCTTTTTCTCTATCATCTGAACTGTAGTTATCAGTTTTTATTTTTTTGGAGCCTTGTGTGATGGGTCTCCAGTCTTCTCTAATCTTTTTGATCTGTTCTGCTATTTGCGTCATTGGGTTTCGTGCACCCAAGTAATTTATTCCTTCAAATGATGACATGTCATACTCGTATTCGTTGAATTCTCTTTCAATCGAGTTCGCTCGCTTCGACCAGCTGATAACTACTTTGTAAACGTTGTCTTTTATTTGATTATATTCGCAAAGGTTACTTGATAACATCTGCCCGTTTTTCAATACACTGATTTTCCGAAACGGGATAGAGTGTTTTTTATCTTCCCTATATTCTGCATTAATCAGCGGGGGATCAAATTCAACTTCTATATTATAAGCCGGTGCATTCCCGGTATTCGCTACATTTATATCAAAATAAAAAGCAGCCCAAGCATTAGGTTCAAGAGTAACAACAATATGGGGCTGCGAGGATGATTCAACCATCCGTGTTGTTTCCTTGGCAAGCAATTTTGTTACTCGCCAAAGGAAAAACGTTGCTACTGCGGTTAAGACAGCTGCAACCGCACTTATAAATGTACTCCATTTCTCGAGATGAGAAATCAAAAAATCAAGCATTACTCATTTCCTCCGGTGCTGAATAAAAACGAGCCAAGATTACATCGTGGCGGTTTGAAAAGGTGGAGGAGGCCTAAGCCTCCTCTCTTTTAAACAACACGAAGGTAAGAGGTTTGAACACCATCACGATAGCCCTCAGCAAATGCTGCTTGCGGACTTTTGTGACGTACCGTTCCCGCTTGGCTGTCAGGAAGAATAGCTAAATTGACCCAAGGCTGCCCCGAACGAACCAAGCCGGCTCGGTAACCTTGATCATAAGCGCAGCCACAACATTTATGGCGTCCTTCACCACCTTGATCGTGAGGTAAGCTGATGAATAGAGAGTTGTATCGGTGGGACTGTTTGCAAACGGTCATGCAATGTTCCTTTAGAGCGTTCTTTTAAGGTTTACATGATCCTCTTTGCCTGGCACAATCAAGCCGTCAAGAATGAAAGCAAGGCAGAGATTCGTATGAGTTTGGCGACTCATATTGGTCATGCGTTGTAAGCCGGGTTCACGGATGTGAATCCGGTTTTTTTATGCCTGTTATTCATACATCAATACTACATATAGGGGGTGGGAGAAATTATACCCCTATATGTCCAACATTCTAGTAAGGATTCTTTTCAACACAAGAGTTGATTTTGAGGTTAAATTCAGGTTGCTAAAGCGTCATTAAGGCTGAGTCCAAGCACCGTAAGGCCTGGACGTAATGTCAATATTTAGAAAAAAAATGAAAGTTTGATCAAGCGCAGATTAGCCACTTGGCAGAACAGCTTAGTTAAGCGCAACTTGAAAATGAAAAGGTCGAATTACGCTATTATGCGGGGGGACTTCTCCCTTATTTGTTAGTCGGAATCCACGGTGTCGAAGGTTTTCACGCTTGGACAACGCTTGCTTCGCGTCACATAGCTGAATGAGTAAACGGAGTTTTCATACCGGCAAAGCGTTTTGCCGCTTTCGGTCTCTTCCTGTTCGGTTAACTGCATCGTGATGCGGCTTGCGTGTGCCACCAGTGGCTGACACGCCAGCAGGCCCAGCAAAGTTAAAACTGAAACTGTACATTTTTTCATCTACGCGTCCCCGTGTTGTTAAATGTTCAGATCGTAGGTCTGATTAACCTCATCCTGCGTAATATCGAGGTACGTCATGGTGACTGATGGGCTGCTGTGGTTCAGCATTTTGGATATTGTCTCGATAGGTACACCACGTTCCCACAACGCACGCCCGCGACACTTGCGGGCGCTATGCGTCCCGATATTTTTATCGGTGACCATCTCCCCGGCCTCACTGAATGCCCGACTGGCTGACTCTCTGGTGACTGGCCTCGCAGCCTGACTCTTCACCCGATTTGATCGAGACTGAAACAGAAAAATATCTTCGGGATACGCAGCCCGGCGGTGGTTTATAATCTCCCGCGCCTTTTCGTTAATCGGGATAACCCGCGCTTTTTTCGTCTTGCCCTCTGTGATGCGGATCTCCGCCCCGGCAACGTCTTTATAGGTCAGTGCCAACAGATCGCTAATGCGCAACGCCAGGTTGAGATTGAGCGCCCAGGCGTCTGCGTAGGTCTCATTGCGATACCTCAATACCTTCTCAATTGCTGCCGCCTCTTCCAGCGTGGGCGCGTTAGTCTTTGCCATGATTTGTGTCTCCCTCATCGTTCCTATGAGTGAATTATTGATCATAAAGCGATCATTTTAAAAGATTTTTTTGATCATTTTTATTAGGTCACAAAAAAATGGAGGGATATCCCACCCCCGTTGGAGAGACACACCAACAAGGGTCATGCCGAAGGCTGGTAGGCTGGAAAATATCCTGCGGACTCGCAGCAGAGCTAAGTACCTGACTGGCTAGTCTCTTAAAAATGAAACATCATTTCATAATATCTTGACGGCTGAGTGATCGAGTCCTCGCCCGGTTCCCCGGCTCCAGGCTGAACATCGTCAATGTATGCAAAGAATTGAATTTTCATTCACATTTCAGCTTTTTCTATTCATCTGGTGACTGCATAAAACCACGATACGGCGGCGGTAGAAATGGAAAGTCGATAAAAGTTATTATTATTCAGTTGGTTGCTTATGTTCCTTCTTGCTTAGGTCACACTTGAATATAGTGTGACCTAACTCAGGGGCGTCGCTTTTCCCTCTACCTGATAAGCAAGGTTTCCCCACCCACATGACGCCAGGCGCTGGCGATGTGTCCCGGTTCCGGGCCCTGGTCTTTGTCTCATCCGACAATATTTCCGGCGTAATTCCTCCCACCATCCGGCAACCATTCCCACGCTTTACCAGCAACCCGTCACGACACTTTCCC
Organism: Klebsiella sp. 64; assembly: GCF_018223915.1. Lineage (NCBI taxonomy): Bacteria > Pseudomonadati > Pseudomonadota > Gammaproteobacteria > Enterobacterales > Enterobacteriaceae > Klebsiella > Klebsiella sp. 64. The sequence goes on along the minus strand of NZ_JAGRQZ010000038.1, from coordinate 19,311 downwards.
ACGACAGGCACTCTATGGTGACAACAATCACAGCGCCCTCAAGAACACGTCCCATATGCCAGAAAATCGGGTTGAAAGCTGCACGATTCTCAACTTCCATGGTTTTTGGTGAAGGATTTTTTTTCAGAGAAATGGGGCGTCGTGAGTGAATCCGGTTTAGCACCGCGATGTACAGGCGAGTCACGATATCGGCAGACAATTTTAACGAACCCGCGCCAGCCGTGGCGCTCAGACCTGATCATTATGTCTTCCACACCATCGCGGAGGTCGTGACTTGACCACTACCACGAGCGGAAATGGTCTCATACTGACCCGGACGGGTCGAATTAGCGCGTATTTAACGGGGATTTATCTGCATTTATTTTGAGAAAAGATCCACCAGAGGTGAGGACAGCACATCGCGCGTCTGTTTCTGCATTACCAATGGACGCATTACCAATACGACGGCGTTTTGACTTGGCGGCGGTTCTGACCTGCCAGATTTCGGCACTGCACGTGTAGGGACAGTATGGTGTCTCAGGTTGGTGGGGGCAGCATAGTGTCCCTGGGGTGAGACAGCATAGTGTCCCTGGGGGGTGGGACAGCATGGTGTCCCTTAAATAGATCCATTAAGTAGATCAAAACTAAATCAACTTCTTTAATAGACCTTACACCTTATGCGTCCTTCTCTAGCCGTGAAGGACTTACACAAGGTCAACATCCACACCTTGAAGATTGCCATTGCGATGGCTATCTTTCTTTTTGGTCTCGTTTAGTCGCTACGCTCCACGCTTCGCGATATCCATCGCCCATGCGGTGACTCGTTATCCTGTTCTGACCGAACAGGCTCGCCACCTTTTGGGCAGCAAGGCGACAGCCGCGCAGTAATTTTGGAACATTGTCACGAGGAGTGTAACCCGCAGAGTCAATGGGGGTGGCGGCTGGGTGAAAGGGCTGATAGGCAAATCCCGCGCCAACTATTCAGTATCAACCCATCAGAGGCTTCACGGGAGTCCCGTAGAGCGATTAAAACACCTCACACAATACGATGGTAGCGGGTGTGGGGCAGAGGCCTGCAGAATCGCTTTCAGCGCGTTTAAAAGACCTTGACATTGAATGCTCAGCTATGGCATAGTAAGATTGGGAAAGTAATTTTATCTTGACAAATGTTTGCATTGCTGATAACATGGCTTTCAACAATTAAGGTGCATCGCCGCCCGGTGATGGCTCCTGACAAATGGGTACAAATGACCTCCGAGAAAAATTTTAATAACTCAACGGAGAACCCAATGAACAAACCAAAATCCCAACGCATCACCCCAGCCACCATGACAGGCGAGCAAATCGCAGACGTCATCATGTACGGCACGTACACCAAACCCGCGCTTTGGTCTTTCATCTCCAGAAATGGCGGAGCGGATGCGGCTCATGCGAAGTACCCGCAACTTGCTGTTGCACTTCATATCCTGAAAAAGGAAAAGAAGAAGGCGAAAAGTGCGCGTGCTGTTAAGGCGATTCTCAAGCCGTTATCCCGCCAGTTCGCTGACGGTCAGTCGCTGACTGAGATATTAGCCCCGGTGCTCCAGGGTTACCGCTGTCTATACCGTGAGAGGTTCAATCTGGACATAACGCCTGAGCAGGTGATCATGCTCCTGGTTGCCACCCACGGCGTAGAGAACCTGGAACAACACGGTTACAGCGTTGCGGGCGAGTTCTCGATAGCGTGATCCCATCCGGCGCAACGTCGGGTCAATCAAATTGCCTCAAACAGGGCAACCAACCAAAAACGCAGGCCATCAGCGCCGCCGGAATCCTGATCGTCACCAGCGATCTCAGGGTCGCATCCGCATGTCTGACAAACAGGAGACTTGAACATGAATATCTCATTCCCGGATGAGACGTACCGAACGTTGCTGAAAGAAGCTAATCGTCGCGATATGCCTATGGCGAAAATGTGCAGCGAATTGCTTCAAACAGCGGCAAAGATCATTGATAAAACGAAACCAGATAACCAAACAGATGACCAGCGAGGAAATGATGAGCGAAGAGAATACAGGAACTAACGACGAATCCCAAGTAAGCGGAAAATTTGCCATGATCCCAAACGAGATCCTTGGGATGCTGGGTAAAAATGTGCGTACTCCTGCCGGGACGGTTGAGAAGATCGATGGTGATGATTTGGCTTGGTGGGGCTTCTTCTTTACCTTTCGTTACCAGGGAATGAAGTGCTATCAGAACCGAAACACAATTTCAGACCGCTTTGACTGCGATGTGAAAACGGTGACACGGCGTACTGCCCGACTCGAACGTTTGGGATTACTGACCATCGAACAGCGGAAGGGAAGAAGCTCAATTTATACCGCTGCATCTGTAGAGGCGTTTCTTGCAATGAAAACCCGCGAGAAAGTCACGCCCAAATCCGAGGAGAAACAGGGAAATGGTAATGGTCATGAAGAGGCCGCAATATCGCAGGCAGAGCAGGCAGAGCAGGCAGAGCAGGCAGAGCAGGCAGAGCAGGCAGAGCAGGCAAAACTGGCAGCCGCCACTGCTACAGATCAGAGTGTTAACTTGGCCGCTGGTAGTGCCGCGCCTGTTGTTGGACAACGCGACCGCGTGGCATCTAACGACGACAGCGGCGGCATTGATGATCATCATGCCGTGAACCCGAAACAGACAGCAAACCGGGTAATGGCCCCACTCGATGATCTTCGTTACTGGTCAGATATTGGCTACGAAGGAATGGACGACTACGGCGTAATATGGGGTGTATCAGGCGATGAACTTGATAATCTGATTCGTGAACACCTCAAAATAAGAGAAGCGGAAGCAGAAAAAAACTTTAAATCGCAGAGGGCATATTGATTGAGAAAGTCACGGCGCTGACCGCCACCCAGAACGAACCAGAAAAGATTGACCCAGAAGAACAACTCCCAGACCTACCCGGCCCAGAATTACCTGACCTGACTCGCCTGTATAAGCGGCGTTGCAGGGATGAGAGCGTGATCAAAAAAGCGAAATCGCTCCTTGTTCACGGTCATACCATGAATAAAGTAGCCTTGCTGCTACGTCTTCCTCTGGAGAAGGTGCAGCAACTGCATTCCGAAGGATGGAACAACAGATGCAGGCGCGTTACCCCGCACAATGCCTGGACATGTCAGAAGCTGGCGATCCAGTGCTTCCACTCTGGTGCGATGCTGGCAGAGATTTGCTCAATTACCGATATGCCTCTATTCACAATTATCTCAATGCTGGAACGTGAAGGTATAACGTCAGCTGACCTGCTACCAAGGATGCCGTCAGAGTCTGACTCATTGATGATTGAGTATCGGAGAACCGTTTCACGCCATAAGAACTTGCCGTGTAGACGTAAATCTATCCAGATAAACCAGTAAGACGCACCAGCAAACACGCAGGGCAGACCGCGACGGCCTGATAGTACCAGCATTGAATCTCATAGACATTTACCTTACCTGCCCGTTGCATGGCTGGCGTATCGCTGCGCCCGTGACGGGCTGGCCCTGTACAGGAACCACAAGAATGAAAACAACATTGCAAAAAGTCAGAGACAGCATTGCCGCCGCGCTTCTGGGGAAAACTCCAGAGCAACTGGAGGAAGAACAGCGGCAGGACGCTGTAAAAAGTGCGATTGATGACTATCTGATCCGCCATCCAGACTGGAAACCAACAACAGCGCCCGCCGTTGCGCCAGTAACCAGCAAAAAACAAAAAGCTAAACGTATCATGAAGGCGCTGGGCGCTGGGGCAGGTGTCTTTACTCCTCATGTTGTGGATGAAGCGGCATTGACCCGTGCTCGTTCCAAATGCCGGGAGATCGTCGCCGCCGATCCGGCTGCATACTCATACATTATCGAATCGGCACCGATTAAAGGGGTGAATGATTGAAGGCAGAATTGCTGATACCGACTGATTTTACGTGAAATTTGTTGATAATGATTATCATTCGTGGTAATATACTAACATATGGTGATTAATGGATTCGAAAGAGTCTACTGCGAACTACAGCCGATTGAACGTAATTTAATCTCCTCTCAGGCGCTGGCTCCTTGATACCTTGCACGGGCCATCTTTGCTTTCCAGCGCCGCTTATTCCCCTGCCGTGGTATTAGCCTTCCGCGATGGGGCTTGCCAGCGGTCTAACAACCGCAATAAGTCCCTCTCCTCAGTGGGCCATCTTGCCATGATGTAAACTGGCACGAGCGCGGCGCGTTTGGGGTTTCTCCCCCCTTCAATGGGCGTTGCCGCCGCTCCCTTATTCTCTTCTCTCAGAAAAATAACGATAAAGATCCTCGTTGCTCCTCAGGGGCGGTATCTCCGCCGCCCGCCTTTTTTCTGATACAGAAACAAATAAATGAAGGTCGCCACTGGGCGACCTCTTTTGTACTCGCACACCGTCAATTCTGACGATACGGCCCGAAAGGCCAAAGCCTAAAGGCCAGCAAACAACAACTTTATGGAGTAACTTTTATGAAAATGGGCGAATCCCAACGCACCTTTAATGATGTCGTGACCTACCAGGCTGACGCTAATTTTGCAGTGAAAACAATCAACATCCCAAACCTGGCCGTCGAAGTGCAGCCCGGTTCGGTCATTAAGGCCGATGGCACCGCATTTACCTCCGGCAACGATGCATTACTGGTTCTGAGCCATCATCGCGCTGGTACAGATGCAAACATCATCGTTGCTGACCGTGGCGTCTACATCCGCCCGGAAACCGTCATCGCCGTTATGGGCGCGACTGTAGGCGCTGCTGCAATTGCTGCTCTGACTACATCCGGCAACATCCGCGTAGCTCAGGCTGACGCTCAATAATTTTACCGATAAGGACATCACAACATGGCTCTTACAAACGATTTTTCATACGTCGATTACAGTTCGACATTTGCGAACGTTCCGGCTCGCAACCGTATCTTAACCAACCTGAACATTTTCCAGCGTGACGTTACTGACCAGTTTAAAACCAGTCTGGACATCCTGAATGCTCAGGCTGACACCATCGCCTCAGCAGCGAACCGCTTTTCCAGCGAATGGGGAAGCACACCGAAGCCAAAAGCAGCTAACCATCTGATCGAGCTTCCTCTGTTCCCTACGCAGGATGTGATCACTGCTGCTGATGTGCAGCCATTCCGTAAAATCGGATCTTCGCTACAGGCCAATGTCCTGGACACTGTGACTGCTAAAAGCCTGGCTCACTATGAACGCTTCGCTGCGACTCGTGAACGCATGTTTGCTGAAAGCCTGTTCCGTCATCGCGTCACCGATATGCAGTACACCGCAGATGGCCCGATCCTGGATTGGTCAGAGGAATTTGGTTACGACCAGAGCACCGGAACCATCTACACGGGTGTTGCTGCTGATCCGTTAGAATCCCTGTCCGATGAGGTCAGCGCCATGAAGCGCCGCATGGGTGGCCTTGCTTCCCTGCTGAAAGGCATCTACCTGTTCGCGGGTTCCAACCTGTTCAAGAAGCTGCGTTTTAACCCATCGGTTCGCCAGCTTGTGCAGTATGGTGTGCTTGATCCTGATGGTCTGGTATTCAATAAAGAGATCAATCCGGCATTCAGCTATTACGTCCTGGATAACGTGACTGTAGTCGAGATGTCCGATACCGATTTCTACGGCATCGGGGCAGATCAAGGCTTCATGGTTCCGGTCTTCGAGAAGCCGTTAAGCGCTGATCAGGCATCACCATTTACCAATTTGGTGGGGCCAACGAGCCGCAACCTTGAGCTTGCCTTTGCTGACGTGGTGGACTTCCGCATCTATAGCAGCACCGATGCGTATAAGAACATCACGCTTTCCAGTGAGTTCAGCCTGTTGCCAATTTGCTACCGCCCGGATCTGGTAACCGCCATCACCAACGATGCTTCGTAATCAGGCGAGGCAAAGAAGTTGGGCGGTGATTGCCGCCCTCTTTGTTCACTTGGAGAGGTAACATGAAGATTTCACTACTTGGCGTTGGTAACGTGCCTCTGCTGTCTGCACGTATCAAAACACTGGACGATGCAGGGTTGCTAAACGTCTCCGCGCTCGCCAGGATGCTTGGAGTTCACCGAAGCACTTTCCTGAGCAAGGTAGCCAGTGTCGGGCTGGAAGCTGCACTTTTGCATTACTCCGCCATCAAAAAGCAGCAGGATGTGCTCGCCACGCTGGCAGAGAAAGATGCAACGGCGTTTTTAGCAGCCTGCAACGCTAATATCAGCAACGACGCCACACATTAAGCCGGACGGGAAACCGCCCGGTTTTTTTGGAGGTGTTTCTCTTTTGTTTCAGAATCCAAAGCCTGATTGGGTGGTTTCATCTTGGAGAGCATTGCTGATGGATGCACTTTTAATCGTTTCCAAGAAACTTTCCTTGGTTGCAATGGTTTCATCAAGAATGCCCTGCTTGAATAAGGATACGTAAAGTGCCGCAGAGTATGCTTGGCAATTGATCGAGCGCTCTGGGTTGAATTCGATATCAGTAAATGCTGAATATTCAATAATCTGCTCAGCAAGTTCTGTTCGCTTATTCAATGCACTAATGTAAAGCCAGTCGTAAAATGCTGTCCGTGGCTCCAGTTCCCATTCTGTACCGAAAAACTTAAATCCGGTCAGTCTGCCTGAGGTCAACAGACGTTTGTCTTTTTTGGCTTCGCGCGGAGTCATCTCAAACATGTCTACATAAGGTCCGCCACGTTGGAAGACTTTACTACCTTGAAATGCACATTCGATAGTTAACGTCCGTTGTTGTTTCAGAGTCGTGAACGAGAGATTAAAAGCGCTTAACGCAACGCCGAGAGTGTTACGGGACTTGCTGGAAATCTCCAGAATCTTATCTACATTTGGCAGGTTTGCTGCTGCTTCATGAAGGGAATCGATAGACTTCTGTTTTTGTGAAACAGACATTCCTGGAAACCACTTGAATTCCACAAGTTCGGTTTTAACGAAGAGTGATTGTTCAACAACAGGAACGTATACTGGTCTTTGTGCCATGAAACTACCTTATCGAACGAATGAGCGAGAAGCAAAGAAACCGCCCCCTACTTGGTTCAAATATACATTTCTTCCCAAAAACAGATTTTCATAATCTGCTTTTACCGCTTGTTTGCAGAATGCTGCGCCAACAATATAATGTGGCTCAATCGTATCAAATACTAACACTTCTGCTTGCGCATCTGTAGTGTCGTAGGGCAGCAAGCGTTGCTCTTGTCGAGTTTGTAACGCTGGCATTTCATCAAACATTCCTGAGAGTGCAGCAGTATCTTGAAGCTGATCTAGGGGTTGGCTACTCATTGTTCCATCGGCAGCATTGTGGCAACAAAATGCACATGGTTTTTCCCAAAGTAAAGCTGGACGCAAAAGTAGAACAACCCATTCAGTTTGAGGGTTATCGCAACGTAACCTGTAAAACATATGGTGGTTCGGTCGTGTTATTGATAGACATGACGCATTTGTATGTCCATCCCATCTATAAGGGTCATTAATGACTGGATTAATTTGATTTTGGGCGGTGTTTGCAATTGGGATGATGCCATTTTGCATTATGCTTGCTAAGTTATCGACCCGAGTGAAATGAACAAGATGCTCGATTCCTCTTTGAGCCACGATGCTTTGGATTTGCTGAATTCGTTGAGGCATGGTCAGTTCTCTTTGTTATTTTATTTCAATTTATTTCTAAATGAATGAAAAAAAAACTGAATCTATTCACCTATAATTAATACGGATTTATCATGTTGTATGATAATTTTTTTTGATATTTTTATCTGAAATTGATTTTCTTGTTGGTTTTTTATGCTTTTTTCTGAGTTTGGCATCCAATATATGAGCTATTTTCATGCTGACGTCTTGACTGCTGATGAGGAAACAATCGGATAGTCCTGTTCTGGCGTGGATGCATAGTGGAAACTTGCATCTGCCAATTTGGAATCAAATGAGAACAACCCGTGAAACTTAGGCTGGGGCTACCCGGCCTTTTTAGTATTAGTAGGTTACAGCAGTGTGCCACAATGTGAGCCACAAGCTGGGACACATGCTGTTTTTAGAAGGGTTGTGTCTTTGACTTCCCGATGGCATTATCCTGATCAGGGATTAACGGGACGTTAATCGCAAGTATTTGATTTTGATTTAAATGACTCGGGGTGCCCTTCCTTGTGAAGGCTGAGAAATACCCGTACCACCTGATCTGGATAATGCCAGCGTAGGGAAGTCAGAGACCGCAGGGTCATTGCTTCTACCTCGTCTGGCGGGAGCAAACTATGCCTGAGCTGTTGAATCCCGCGCCTGTCGCGCACCTGCGCCATCTGCTGCGCGCCCATTCCCCCCTTGTGCACTGCATGACTAATGACGTGGTGCAGACCTTTACCGCCAATGTTCTGCTGGCCGTCGGCGCCTCGCCGGCGATGGTGATCGATCCCCGCGAAGCGGCGCAGTTTGCCGCTATCGCCGATGCGCTGTTAATTAACGTCGGTACCCTGACCGAAGATCGCGCCGTGGCGATGCGCGCCGCGGTGGAGCACGCCCGTCAGGCCGGCAAGCCCTGGACGCTGGATCCGGTGGCGGTCGGCGCCCTGACCGTGCGCACTGCCTTTTGTCACGAGCTGCTGGCCCTCCAGCCGGCGGCCATTCGCGGCAATGCCTCTGAAATTCTGGCGCTGGCCGGGATGAGCGCCGGCGGGCGCGGGGTAGATACCACCGATACGGCCGCCGCGGCGCTGCCGGCGGCCCAGGCGCTGGCTCGTCGGCTGGCTACCGTGGTGGCGGTCACTGGCGAGGTGGACTACGTCACCGACGGCGAGCGGGTGCTCAGCGTGGCGGGGGGCAATCCGCTGATGACCCGGGTGGTGGGCACCGGCTGCGCGCTGTCGGCGGTGGTGGCGGCGAGCGCGGCGCTGCCGGGAGACCGGCTGGAAAACGTGGCCGCCGCCTGCGGGCTGATGAAGCAGGCCGGGGAGATCGCCGCCCGTCAGGGAGGCCCAGGCAGCTTTATTCCGGCGTTTCTCGACGCGCTGTATCAGGAGGTGCAGGGATGAAACGCATCAACGCCCTGACCATCGCCGGCACCGATCCCAGCGGCGGGGCCGGTATCCAGGCCGATCTGAAAACCTTCTCCGCGCTGGGGGCCTATGGCTGCTCGGCGATCACCGCCCTGGTGGCGCAGAATACCCGCGGCGTACAGTCGGTCTATCGCATCGAACCGGATTTTGTGGCCGCGCAGCTCGACTCGGTGTTCAGCGATGTGCGTATCGATACCACCAAAATCGGCATGCTGGCGGAGACCGATATTGTGGAAGCCGTGGCCGAGCGGCTGGCGCGCTACCGGGTGGCCAACGTGGTGCTGGATACCGTCATGCTGGCGAAAAGCGGCGATCCGCTGCTGTCGGCCTCGGCGGTGGAGACCCTGCGTCAACGATTGTTGCCGCAGGTGTCATTGATCACCCCGAACCTACCGGAAGCGGCCGCGCTACTCGATGCCCCCCATGCGCGTAACGAAAGGGAAATGCTGGAGCAGGGGCGGGCGCTGCTGGCGCTGGGCTGCGGCGCGGTATTGATGAAGGGCGGCCATCTCGACGATGCCGAAAGCCCGGACTGGCTCTTCACCCGCGAAGGGGAACAGCGGTTCACCGCGCCGCGAGTGCAGACCAAAAATACCCACGGCACCGGCTGTACGCTCTCCGCCGCGCTGGCGGCGCTGCGCCCGCGTCACGCGGACTGGGCGGCCACCGTTATCGAGGCGAAGGCCTGGCTGTCGGCGGCTCTGGCGCAGGCCGACTCTCTGGAGGTGGGCCACGGTATCGGGCCGGTGCACCATTTCCACGCCTGGTGGTAAATGGCAGCGCAACGGGACAGCAGAATCTCCTGAAAAAATGGCCCCCCGGCTGGAAAATAGGCTAAGTCGGTACCAGGCTTAACCTGCCCAAAAAAATTGGGTTGGGATAATGCACGCCGGCTTCGGCCGGCCTTACGGGAGATTGCTATGACTGATATTACGCAGTTGCTGGGCAAAGATGCCGAGAGCCTGTTGCAGCACCGTTGTATAACCATTCCGTCCGACCAGCTGTATCTGCCTGGCGCAGATTATGTTGATCGGGTGATGGTGGATAACAACCGACCACCGGCGGTGCTACGCAATATGCAGACCCTGTACAATACCGGACGCCTGGGGGGAACCGGCTACCTTTCCATTCTGCCGGTAGACCAGGGCGTGGAGCACTCGGCGGGCGCGTCCTTTGCCGCCAACCCGCTGTACTTTGATCCGAAAAATATCGTCGAGCTGGCGATCGAAGCCGGCTGTAACTGCGTGGCGTCGACCTACGGCGTGCTGGCCTCGGTGTCGCGCCGCTACGCGCATCGCATCCCTTTCCTGGTGAAGCTCAACCATAACGAAACGCTGAGCTATCCCACCGAATACGACCAGACCCTCTACGCCAGCGTTGAGCAGGCGTTCAATATGGGAGCGGTGGCCGTGGGAGCGACGATCTATTTCGGCTCAGAACAATCGCGTCGTCAGATAGAAGAGATTTCCGCCGCCTTTGAGCGGGCCCATGAGCTGGGCCTGGTCACCGTGCTGTGGGCCTATCTGCGCAATTCGGCGTTCAAGAAAGACGGCGTCGACTATCATGTTTCCGCTGACCTGACCGGTCAGGCCAACCACCTGGCGGCCACCATCGGCGCCGATATCGTTAAGCAAAAGATGGCGGAGAATAACGGCGGCTACAAAGCGGTTAACTTCGGCTATACCGACGATCGGGTGTACAGCAAACTGACCAGCGATAACCCCATCGATCTGGTGCGCTACCAGCTGGCCAACTGCTATATGGGCCGCGCCGGGCTGATCAACTCCGGCGGCGCGGCGGGCGGGGAGACCGACCTTGCCGACGCGGTGCGCACGGCGGTGATCAATAAACGCGCCGGCGGCATGGGGCTGATCCTGGGCCGCAAAGCGTTTAAGAAATCGATGGCCGACGGCGTGAAGCTGATCAATGCCGTGCAGGATGTTTATCTGGATGGCAAAGTGACTATCGCATAAGGCAAAAATCCGGGCGGCACCGCCCGGATTGCGCATTGTTTGTACCAGATGCGGTTTATTAAGACTCTGCCGCGTTGGCGGTAAACGGTTTCGCATGCTGATCGCTGGTAAAGCCAGGCTGTTCAACGCGGATTAACGGGCACAGGAAGAAGGCCAGAATATATAAGGCGGTATAGGCTATTACCACGCCGATAGTGCTGAAATAGGGCAGCAGTACCACGGCAATCGCCGGCGCCAGAAAGTTCGACAGCCCGGCTGACAGGTTATAGACCGAAATCGCCGCGCCTTTATGGTTCGGCTCCAGCGCCGGGAACACCGCCGCCATCGGCACAAACGCGGCGACAAAAATCCCCAGGGCAATAGCCGGTACCAGCGCCATGGCAAAATTATGGCCGAAGTGCTGGGGCAGGTAATAGAACGCCAGGCTGGAAAGCGCCATCCCGATGCAGCCGAACCAGCGGATAACCTTCATCCAGCCCATTTTCTCCGCCATAATCCCCCAGAAAACGTTCGAAAAGATCGTGGTGAAGAAGAATGCCGCCCATACCTGCAGCCATTCCGAGGTGGTAAATCCCAGCTCATCAACAAACATCATCGGCATGATCACCGCAAAACCAAACAGCGACAGGGTGTTGATAATGCGCACAATGCTCGAGAACAGAATGCTGCGGTTGGTATAGAGCAGCGTCGCCGCGCGCCCCAGTTCGGCGAATTTTTCACGAGTGGTCAGGTTCTGCATATGGCGCGGCGTTTCGGTATGACGCATCGACACCAGCGCAATAATGCCGCCGGTGGCGCAAAAGAGCAGCGCCAGCCACAGGGTGCCCATTTCGCCAATGTGGGGAATGGTAAAGCTCGGAATATAGCTGCCGAACACGCCGATACCCACCGAGTAGACCGCCCAGAACCAGCCCAGCGCGGAGCTGGAACTGTCGCTGCGGACGTTGTGGATAATGGCGACGATAAAGGAGTAGAGGAACAGCGGGTAGGCCAGGCCGCGGATGCCATAAAACAGCAGGATCAGCGCATAGTTGGCGCGACCGAGGCCGAAGACGAGGAACAGTACGTGGAACACACACCACAGCACGAAGCCAATCAGCATGGCCTTGCGTGGGGTAATGATTTCCGCCACCACGCCGGAGACCCACGCCGACAGGGCGGCAGCCAGACCGTAGAGAGTAAAAGCAAAGGAAGCCTGCGCCGGGGTGAATCCGAGTGCTTTGATGTAGTGCGACAGAAAAGCCAGCTCAAAGCCGTCGCCGGTCATAAACACGGCGATGGCGACATATCCCCAGATGAGGTTGAGCGGTAGACCGTACCACTGTTTGTTATTAACGGACATGTTGACCTCGATTTCAGAGTGCAGATGAGTGTCTCCGCTGCACAGCAGCGGAGCATTATTGTTATAAAATAAGGAGGTATGTTATTCGCGAATCAGCCTGCCGGTCTGTTGTAGCGCCTTATAGGCCGCATACCTGCGCTGATGAAGCGGGCTAAACGCAGTCTCGCTGTGATAGGTGGCATCCACCTGAGTAAACTGCTTCATGGCCTCCGGCAGCGAAGCCGCGACTCTGCCCGCCACCGCGCCGAGGATGGCGGAACCTAACAGCACCGGCTCGCGGCTGGCGGTGCTCACGACGCTAACGCCGCAGGCGTCGGCCAACAGCTGACGCACCAGCGGATGCTGCCCGGCGCCGCCGCTGATGACGATATTTTCACTCTCAATTCCGCAGGCGCGCTGGGCGTCAATGATCTGTCGCAGACCATAGCCAATCCCGCATAAGCCGGCAACGTACAGCGCGGTCAGGTTATCCAGGTCCCGCTCCATCCCCAGCCCGGCAATCAGCGCTTTCGCGTGGGGATCGGCAAGCGGCGCGCGATTACCGAGAAACTCCGGAACGACGTGCAGACCGGCGGCCAGCGTTACCGCTTCAGAAGGCGAAGCAACTTGCGTCAGAACGCGATCCGCCAGCCAGACCGGTAGAGGGACGCCTGCGGCTTTCGCTTGCTCGCGCGCTTCCGCCGCCGCCGGATGGAAGCTCAGCAGCTGGTCGATAGCCGCGCCGGCGGCGCTTTGCCCGCCTTCACTTAGCCAGTAGCCCGGCACCATCGCCGAATAGTAAGGGCCCCAGACGCCCGGGACGAATACCGCTTCCTGAGTGGTGGTCATGGTGCAGGAAGAAGTGCCGAAGACATAGGCCATATTGTTGACCGCGCCGTTAAGCACGCCGACGGTACCGATGCCGCCCGCGTGGGCGTCAATCATCCCCACCGCCACCGGCGTGCCGATCGGCAGGCCCATCTCCTCTGCCGCCGTGGCGCAAAGGCCGTCGCCGCAGGGGGTGCCTGGATCGACAATCCGCTGGCCGATGCGGACAAAATCTTCATCCGCCAGCTCTTCGAGGCCAATCTGGCGGAAGTAACCGGCATCCCAGCGTTGTTCATGCGCCAGATAGGTCCATTTACAGGTCACCGTGCAGACCGAGCGGGCTTCATCGCCGGTTGAGCGCCAGGTGAGGTAATCGGCGAGGTCGAAGAAGTGGCGCGCCTGCTGATAGATGTGCGGGCGATTCTCCTTCAGCCACAAAATTTTCGGCGTTTGCATCTCCGGCGAGATTTTGCCGCCAACGTACCGCAGTACCGGGTGGCCCGTGGCATTGATCTTTTCCGCCTGCCCGGTGGCGCGATGATCCATCCAGACAATAATGTTGCGGTCCGCATCGTCCGAAGGCCCGACCGCCAGCGGCGCATCGTTATCGCCAATCACCACCAGCGAGCAGGTGGCATCGAAGCCGATCCCGGCTATCGACGACGGCGAAACGCCGGCGTTGGCCACCGCCGTTTTAATGCAGTAGCACACCGCCTGCCAGATCTCACGGCTCGACTGCTCGACCTTATTTCCGGCGCTGCGAAACAGGGTTATTTCCCGGGTCGCGTGGGCGAGGAGCTCGCCCCGTAGATTGAATATCCCGGCGCGCACGCTGCCCGAACCGACATCCACGCCAATAATGTTTTGCGTATCGTTTTGCATCACATCCTCTCACAGGCTGGCCAGGGTCAGAGATCCACGCTGTTCGGCAGGATCACAATGTCGCGCACGGTGACGTTTTTCGAACGCGTCACCATAAACAGCACCGACTCCGCCACTTCAATCGGCTGCATCAGGCTGCCGTTGGCCAGCGCTTCGTCCATTTTGGCTTTTGGCCAGTCGTCCAGCAGAGCGGTAACCACCGGGCCCGGCAGTACGGCGCCGACGCGCACGCCATACTGCGCCACCTGGCGACGAGTGGTGTGTACAAATGCCTGCACCGCGAATTTCGACGCGGTATAGACAGGCTCCCAGATCACCGGCACCACGCCCGCGATCGAGCTGGTGAAGATAATATCCCCGGATTTTTGCGCGATCAGATGCGGCAGGACGCTGCGCACGCAGCGGAAGGCGGCGTTGATATTAAGGTGCAGCACGCGGTCCCAGACGTCCGGGTCGCCCTCGGCCACCGGCCCGCCGATATAGGCGCCGGCGTTGGCGTGGAAGATATCGAGACGCCCGGTAAGCTGCAAAATGCCCTGCAGTAGGTTATCGACCTGGTCCGCCTGCATCAGGTCGACCTGCAGGGCGAAGGCGTTTTCGCCAAGTTCGGCGACCAGTTTGTTGAGCTTTTCGCCTTCGCGGTCGATCAGTACCACTTTTGCGCCAGCTCCCAGCAGGGTCCTCGCGCACTCGAGGCCGATACCGGACGCCGCGCCGGTGATCGCGGCGACTTTACCGCTGAGGGAAGTATTCATAGAGGAGACAGAGTGGTTCATTTTATAATCCTTTGCCTTGTCTGGTTAAAACTATCGAACGCGAGGGCATCACGTTCGAGGTGATAGACTAAACCTGGTAACATATTGAATATCAGCATCTTAATTCAGGCTTGCTGGCATGTTGAGGCGGTATGCGCGCGTACTTCCTGGCGTGAAAAGGATGCTCAATCGATGAAGCTATGTTGCTCTCGCTTCATCGATTGAGCAAGGGGGAAATTAACAGCGACATGATTTTGTGACGCAAGTTGGAAAAATGAAGAAGATAACGATTTACGACCTGGCGGAACTTTCCGGCGTTTCGGCGAGCGCGGTGAGCGCTATCCTCAACGGTAACTGGAAAAAGCGCCGCATCAGCGCCAAGCTTGCGGAAAAGGTGACGCGGATTGCCGAGGAGCAGGGCTATGCGATTAACCGTCAGGCCAGCATGCTGCGCAGTAAAAAATCACACGTCATCGGTATGATTATCCCCAAATATGATAACCGCTACTTCGGTTCCATCGCCGAACGCTTTGAGGAGATGGCCCGCGAGCGCGGCCTGCTGCCGATTATCACCTGTACGCGCCGGCGTCCGGAACTGGAGATCGAAGCGGTAAAGGCGATGCTCTCCTGGCAGGTTGACTGGGTGGTCGCGACCGGGGCGACCAATCCGGATAAAATTTCCGCGCTATGCCAGCAGGCGGGCGTGCCAACGGTCAATCTCGACCTGCCGGGCTCTCTCTCGCCGTCGGTGATTTCGGATAACTACGGCGGCGCGAAAGCGCTGACTCATAAGATCCTGGCTAATAGCGCCCGCCGCCGCGGAGAGCTGGCGCCGCTGACCTTTATCGGCGGGCGCAGCAGCGACCATAACACCAGTGAGCGTTTACGCGGCTTCCACGATGCGCATCGCGAGCTGGGGCTTAGCGTGCCGCAGGCGAATATTCTGGCTCCTGGCTATTCGAAAGGCCACGTTGAGGCCTGCCTGCAGGAGCGGTTTAGCAGCGCGAAGACGTTGTTGCAGGGGATATTTGTTAACTCGACGATATCCCTGGAAGGGGTTGTGCGCTGGCTGTCGCAGGTGGGTCTGACCGGCAGCGAGCAGCCGCCGATGGGCTGCTTCGACTGGGATCCTTTTGTCTACCTGCTGGGGCACGATATCGACATGGTGCAGCAGGACGTGCCGGCGATGCTGGACGCGGTTTTTTCGATTATTGACGCCGGCGAAGCCAGCCAGCAGCGGATTGAAATTCCCCCGCGACTGATGAGCAGCAGCTGAGTCGCTGTCTGGCTGTTCGACGTTACCGCGTCAGCAGCCAGCGGGCGGTATGCTCATCGGTCACCAGGCCATTAATCCAGCCGCCTTTAAGGGCGGCCAGGATCGCCGGTCGTTTATGTTCTCCACAGGCAGCGGCAATCCGCGGGCAGTGGCTCTGGCGGATATCATAGCTAGTGATCATGCGGTTGATCTCGCTGTCTACCACGTCGCCTTGCGCATCAATAAACCGCCCGAGGATCTCCCCGATGCCGCCGCGGGCGGTCAGCTCATCCATCTGCGCCTGATTGATAAAGCCGTCTTTAAAGATCGGACTTTGCGTGCCCAGCGGACCAATACCGACAAAAATCACGTCCGCCTCGCGGGCGACGCCGGAGACGCTGCGGAATAAGCGATTGGTGCACCACATCTCATGCTCCTCCGCGCTTTGGGCGTAGCGCGGCGCCGGCCACTGATAGTACTTGGCCTTAATTTTGCGGGTCAGCAGCAGGGGCACGTCATCGTAATAATTGCACTGCCCGTCGGCGTTCATGGCGCTGATCAGCGCCACGCAGCGGGTATTCAGGCTGTCAAAATCGATGCGCTGCAGCGCTTTTTTCAGGGTCAGGCCCGAGCCCAGACCGATAATTTTCTCTTTATCATCCTGCAGATAGCGAGCCATCAGCTGATAGCAGCCAAATGACACACTGTCGAGGGTGCTTTCTTCGCTAAAGGCGGGGACCACATTGCACTCGATCAAGCGGTATTTTTCCTGCAGCAACTGCGCATAATCGAGGCAGTTCGCTACCGGATGGTGCAGATTAATAGACACAATCCCTTCTTCTTTCGCGGCGGCGATCAGCCGTTGCACCACCGGTCTGGAGGTGCCCAGCTGGCTGGCAATCTCGCTCTGATTCTGGCCGGCGATGTAGTACATCCATGCGGCACGCACCTTCTGATCCAACCGGATATCGTCTTCTTTACTCATGGTTTCCCGCCCTAAGTTGCTGGCCAGGGCACGCAATTGGCCCGGCGAATACCCGCATTCTCGCCGTGGTTGGCATAACTGGCAAGCTTTTGCTCTTTTCTGGTCATTTGTAATTTAATTGGGTAATTGCTCTTTTGTGATCCGTGGCTCTTATTGTGGTCAAATGATCTATTACAGTGGCGCAATCAACTCAAGGAGAGCAGAACATGAACAATCAATTCACATGGCTTCATATCGGTCTGGGTTCTTTTCATCGCGCGCATCAGGCGTGGTATCTGCATCGTCTGATTGCTTCCGGGGATAATCGCTGGCGCATCGCGGCGGGGAATATTCGCAACGACGCCGAGCAGGTGGTCCAGGCGCTGGCGGCGCAGGGAGGACGTTACGTCCTCGAGACCGTCAGCCCGGAAGGGGAGCGCGAATATGAAGAGATCACCTCAATCCAGAAACTGCTGCCGTGGCAGGCCGGGCTACAGCCGCTGATTAACGAAGGGGCAAACCCGCAGACCAAAGTTATCGCCTTTACCGTGACGGAAGGGGGGTACTACCTGAACACTCGCCATCGGCTGGAAACCAGCAACCCCGATCTGCAGGCCGACCTGCAAGGCGAGTGCAAAACCATTTACGGCACCCTCGCGCGGATCCTGGAAAAGCGCATGGCCGACAACGCCGGGCCGCTGACCCTGCTCAACTGCGATAACGTGCGTCATAACGGCGAGCGTTTCCACGACGGTATGGTCGAGTTCCTGCAGCTCACCGGCAAACAGGCGGTGATTGACTGGATGGCGGCCAATACCACCTGTCCGAACACCATGGTGGACCGCATCACCCCGCGTCCGGCGGCCGATCTGCCGGCCCGCATCAAAGCGCAAACCGGAATTGATGACAAAGCGCCGGTGATGGGGGAGACCTTTATCCAGTGGGTAGTGGAGAACAACTTCCGCGATGTCCGCCCGAATCTGGAGGCGGTCGGCGTGGAGATGGTGGAGTCGGTCATCCCGTATGAAGAGGCGAAAATCCGTATTTTGAACTCGTCGCACAGCTGCATTGCCTGGGCGGGAACCTTAATCGGCCAGCAGTATATTCATGAAAGCACGCTGACCGATGTTATCTACGCCATTGCCGACCGCTACGTTACGGAGGACGTTATTCCGTGTCTCGGCGATAACGGCATTGATCTGCCGACCTACCGGGATGTGGTGCTTAAGCGCTTTACCAACCCCTATATCCAGGACACCAACCAGCGCGTCGCCGCCGACGGCTTCTCGAAAATTCCGGCGATGATCGCGCCAACCTTGCAGGAGTGCTACCAGCGCGGCGTCCGCCCGGAAGCGACCGCCATGCTGCCGGCGCTGTTCTTCGTCTTTATGGAGCAGTGGCACAAGGGAACTCTGCCGTATCAGTACCAGGACGGCATCCTGGATGCGCAGGCGGTGCATGAGATGTACGAGGCTCAGGATCCGGTGGCAGTCTTCGCCCGTGATAAAGCCCTGTTTGGTGATCTCGCCAACAACGCGGATTTCCTGGCGCTGATGCGCGAGAAAGTCGCCGCCGTTTACACGCTGATTAACTAAGAGGTGGCTATGTATCTGGGTATCGATCTCGGCACATCGGAAGTCAAAGCGCTGGTCATTGATGAGAACCATGAGGTTATCGCCAGCCATAGCGCGCCGCTGAGTATTCAGCGGCCTCATCCGCACTGGTCAGAACAAGCGCCGGAGCTATGGTGGGAGGCGACGGAGTACCTGATGGCCACGCTACGGGAAAAATGCGCCCAGCATTGGCCGGCCATTAAGGCGATTGGCCTCTCCGGGCAGATGCACGGCGCGGTGTTGCTGGATGCAGAGGGGGAGGCGATCCGTCCGGCCATTCTGTGGAACGACACCCGCTGCGCCGCAGAGTGCGCCGAGCTGGAGGCGATGGCGCCGGAGCTGCATCAGGTGGCGGGCAACCTGGCGATGCCGGGCTTTACCGCGCCGAAGCTGTTGTGGGTGCGCCGTCACGAGCCGGAACACTTTCAGCGCACCGCCACGGTGCTGTTGCCCAAGGATTATCTGCGCTACCGGATGACCGGGAAGAAAGTCTCCGATATGTCGGACGCCGCCGGGACGCTGTGGCTGGACGTGGCGAAGCGCGACTGGTCCGACGCTCTGCTGGACAAGTGCGGCCTGTCGCGTAGCCAAATGCCGACGCTGGTCGAAGGCTGCGAGGTTTCCGCCACCCTTGACCCGCAGGTGGCTGCGCGCTGGGGGCTGAACGCCTCGGTGATGGTGGCCGGGGG
>NZ_JAGRQZ010000037.1:0-50869 GCF_018223915.1 Klebsiella sp. 64 | reverse complement strand
GGCGTAGCCGCTGAACTTGAGGCCAAACGGAATGGCCATATCCGGCGAGGCGGCGGTGGTCTGCGGGTTGGTGATCACGTCGACCTTTTTGTCGGCCGCGGCGTCGATTTTCGCCTGGCGGTCGGCCAGCGCTTTATCAACGGCTTTGGCGACGATGGCGTCGATCTGTTCCTGAGTAAATTCTTGCGCCATTACAGAGGTAAGCGGAAAAAACGCAGCGATAACCGCCATGGTTAATGGAAGCTTTTTTATCATTGTCATGAGTTTCTCAATATAGGTTAATTTTATTCAGACAATAACCAGCCTATTCTGAGCTGACAGAATATGTCGCTATCATCAGAACAAGTTATTTTTTATTTTGTACGGTCACAGAGGTATTACACAATTATCGTTACCCTTCCTCCTTCGCTGATATTAAACAGGTGGTCTTTCGCCACTGACAAAAAAACACAGCACGAACCAATAAACGCTATTTCCCGGCAGCGGATAGACGGCGGAATACATGCCCCCGCAGGGGCATGTCAGCAAAAATTAACCAAAGATATAGGTATTGACGAGATTTTCGAGTAATTCCTGACGCCCGCTCTGAGGCTGCGGATTCAGATTATGCTGCTCAGCGTATCGGGCAATATTATCCAGCGACATCTGCCCGCTCATAATTTTCTGCCCCAGCTCGCCCTGCCAGCCGGCATAGCGTTTTGCCAGAGCCCGATCGAGCTTGCCATCCTCAATCATGCGCGCGGCCAGCTTGAGGGACAGCGCCATCACGTCCATGGCGCCAATATGGCCATAGAACATGTCGTATTTGTCGGTGCTCTGCCGGCGAACTTTGGCGTCAAAGTTCAGGCCGCCGGTGGTGAATCCCCCGGCTTTGAGGATCTCGTACATCACCAGGGTATTTTCTTCCACACTGTTCGGGAACTGATCGGTATCCCAGCCGAGCTGCGCATCGCCGCGGTTGGCATCAACGGAGCCGAAAATGCCCAGCGCGATGGCGCTGGCGATTTCATGGTGGAAAGAGTGCCCCGCCAGAGTGGCGTGGTTGGCTTCAATGTTCACCTTGATCTCATTTTCCAGACCAAACTGCTTCAGGAAACCATACACCGTCGCGACATCGTAATCGTACTGATGCTTGGTAGGCTCCTGCGGTTTCGGCTCGATAAGCAGCGTGCCGCCAAAGCCAATCTTATGCTTGTGCTCCACCACCATCTGCAGGAAGCGGCCAATCTGCTCACGCTCCTGACGCAGATCGGTATTCAGCAGCGACTCGTAACCTTCGCGGCCGCCCCACAGCACATAGTTTTCGCCGCCGAGCTGGTGGGTGGCGTTCATGGCGGTCACTACCTGCGTGGCCGCCCAGGCAAATACCTCCGGGTCGGGGTTGGTCGCCGCCCCGGCGCCATAGCGCGGGTGGGTAAAGCAGTTGGCGGTGCCCCACAGCAGTTTCACGCCGGTTTGCTGCTGTTTCTCCGCCAGCACCTCGGTCATGATGGCGAAATTATGCAAATACTCTTTCAGCGACGCGCCTTCTGGCGAGACGTCGACATCGTGGAAGCAGTAATACGGTACGTTGAGCTTGTAGAAAAATTCAAACGCCACGTCCGCTTTGCGTTTGGCCATTTCCAGCGCATCGCCCGCGGCCTGCCAGGGACGCTCAAACGAGCCGGCGCCAAACATATCCGCGCCATTCCAGCAGAAATTATGCCAGTAACAGGCGGCAAAACGCAGATGATCTGCCATGCGTTTTCCCAGCACGATTTCATCCGGATTATAGTGGCGAAACGCCAGCGGATTATCGGTTTTGGGTCCGGCAAAGCGAACGCGATCAACCTGGTCGAAATAGGTTTGCATGATGAACTCCGAAATTGAGAAACAGGAAAATTAACAACTGTGACACATCGTGTATTCTCATCGTCGGTTGCTCAATTACGTTATTTCACTCGGCGATTGAGAAAATGCTCAAATGTGAGCCATCTCGCAAATAAAACTATTTTAAATATCTCGCTTCGCGCGCGTATAGCGTACACTTCCTGGGGAATTCAGGTGAACATAGCGAATTAAAATGCCGGTTTTGTCACATTGCCTGTCTGCCCGAAAATTAGCGGCGGATAACGATTCAACGCAGGTGATACAGGCCTTTGCTTCGAGGATCACAGAAGTAAAAAAACATAATTACTTAATTTAAAAACGTAATAGATTCTTCCAGGTCAACTGTGTCAGAAAGTGTTTCACCTACACAAAACAAACCGGAGTCTGCTTAGAATGAGTAAAAACATAATGCACAGTCGGCATGATGAATATCATAAATTAACCCGTGGAGAACGAATTGGTTATGGCATGGGCGACTTTGCGCAAAACCTGGTTTTCGGCACAATTGGGGGTTTTCTGGCTTTGCATATGCTGACGGTAAATACCATCAGCACGGCAACGGCAGGCTTTATTTTTCTTTTTGTCCGTATCATTAATGTGTTTTGGGATCCGATGGTCGGAACCTACGTGGATAAACGAACCTCGAAAGCAGGGAAATATCGTCCGTGGCTGTTACGAGCCGGCGTGCCGCTGGTGATCCTGTCGGCATTACTGTTCGCGCCCATCCCTGGGGTGAAAGGTTCGGTGGCTTTCGCCTTTATTATTTATCTGGCACTGGACTTAGTTTATTCCTTAGTCAATATTCCCTATGGCTCGCTGAATGCGTCGCTGACCCGCGCCCCGGAATCGATCGATAAGCTGACCAGTACCCGCATGATGCTGGCCAACAGCGCCAACCTGCTGGTCTATACCCTGTTCCCGATGTTTGTGCAGATGGCGGCGCCGAAAGATCGCAGCCTGAAAGACACCGGCTTTTTTGGCCTTGAGCTGAATCTCGGCAACTATACCGATCCGTCGGCGAACTACGCCTGGTTCGGCGTGTACGCCATCTATATGATCATCGGCGCGGTGGCCCTGTTTATCTGCTACAAATGCACCAAAGAACGCGTGGTCGCGACCGCCGAGCAGACCGCCAACGTCAAAACTACCGACCTTTTCCACGAGCTCAGACATAACCGTCCGCTGGTTATTCTCGGCATGTTCTTTATGCTGGCCTTTACCTTCATGTTCTTCATGAACACCGTTAACGGCTTCTTCAACCAGTTCGTCGTCGGCCACTCAGAATGGATGGGCGCCGTGGGTCTCGTCGCGTCTATTCCCGGCATCGCCTTCCCGGTGTTCTGGCCGAAACTGAAAAAAATCTTTGGTAAAAAAGGCTTCTTCCATCTGTTCCTCGCCATGTTCATCGTCGGCGAACTGCTGACCTACGTCTGGTCCCGCGAAGGGATGCACGACGCCCTGTGGCTGGCCTACATCGCCACCTTTATTAAACAGTGGGGCTTAACCTCCGCCACCGGCTTTATGTGGGCGCTGGTACCGGAAGTTATCGCGTACGGCGAATTAAAATCGGGCAAACGCAATGCCGCCATTATCAATGCCATTATGGGACTCTTCTTCAAGATCGGCTTCACCATCGGCGGCGCTATCCCGCTGTGGCTGCTGGCGGTGTATGGATTTAATGAAAGCGGCGCCGTGCAGAGCGCCAGCGCCATCGACGGGATCATTATGACCGCGGTGTGGATCCCAATTGCGCTGGCCGCTATTTCGATGGTGATCATGCAGGTTTATCCGATCTCCGATAAACATGTTACCGACATCAACCGTCAGCTGGATGAGATCCGCGTGTAGTTAAAAAAATTATAAATCAGACCGATCCTTAACTTTCCATTTTAAAAGGTGTAATGAAATGTCACTTATTCAAAACCCGATATTACGCGGCTTTAATGCCGACCCCAGTATTATTCGCGTCGAGGATACGTACTATATTGCCAACTCGACGTTTGAGTGGTTTCCGGGCGTGCGTTTACATGAGTCGAAAGACCTGAAAAACTGGAACCTGCTGCCTTCGCCGCTCTCCACCACCACCCTGCTGGACATGAAGGGCAACCCCTCCTCCGGCGGCATTTGGGCGCCGGCGCTCTCCTGGGCCGATGGGCAATTCTGGTTGGTGTATACCGATGTGAAGGTCACCGAAGGCGCCTTTAAAGACATGACCAACTACCTGACCACGGCGAAGGATATTCGGGGCCCGTGGAGCGACCCGATCAAGCTGAACGGCGTCGGGTTTGACGCCTCGCTGTTCCATGACGACGATGGCCGGAAATATATCGTCCAGCAAACCTGGGATCACCGGGAGTACCATCACCCCTTCGATGGCATTACCTTAACGGAGCTGGATACCAAGACGCTGAAGTTAATGCCGGAAACCGCGCGCACCATCTACCGCGGCACCGCCGTGGCGCTGGTCGAGGGGCCGCACCTCTATAAACTGAACGGCTACTACTATCTGTTTGCCGCCCAGGGCGGCACCGTGTTTACCCACCAGGAGGTGGTGGCGCGGTCGAAAACCCTCGAGGCCGACAGCTTCGAAACCGAGCCGGGCGACGTGTTCTTAACCAACGTCGATACCCCAGACAGCTACATCCAGAAACAGGGCCATGGCGCGCTGGTCTCCACCCCGGAAGGCGAATGGTATTACGCCTCGCTCTGCGCCAGGCCGTGGAATCGCCCGGGGGAATCCATCTACGACCCGCGCGGCTGGTCAACCCTCGGCCGGGAAACCGCGATCCAGAAAGTGTACTGGGACGACGAGGGCTGGCCGCGTATTGAAGGCGGTCACGGCGGGAAAACCTTCGTCGAAGGGCCGAAAGACGCCATCTTCACCGAAAGCGCCAGCGATAATAGCCAGCAGGATGACTTTACCTCGCCAGCGCTCGACCCGAACTGGAATACCCTGCGGGTGCCGTTTACGGCCAAAATGGGCACCACCGGCGACGGCAAATTAACCTTAATCGGCCAGGGTTCGTTAGCCAATACGCATGACCTGTCGCTGATTGCCCGCCGCTGGCAGGCCTTCTATTTTGACGCCGCGGTGAAGGTGAAATTCGAGCCCTTCAGCTACCAGCAGATGGCCGGGTTAACGAATTACTATAACGACCGCCACTGGAGCTTCGTCTTCCTGACCTGGAATGAAATTAACGGCAAAGTCATCGAAGTCGGCGAAAATAACCGCGGAAAATACACGTCGTACCTGAAAGATAACGCCATCAAGGTGCCGGACGGCGTGGAATACGTCTGGTTCCGGACCAAGGTCCGCAAGCAGACCTACAGCTATGAATACAGCTTCGATGGCGTGACGTTCACCGAGATCCCGGTCCAGCTGGATGCCGCAGTGCTGTCCGATGACTATGTGTTGCAGAGCTACGGCGGGTTCTTTACCGGGGCGTTCGTCGGCCTGGCGGCAGTAGACTACGCCGGGTACGGCACCCAGGCTGAGTTTTATCAGTTCGAGTATCAGGAACTGGGCGATAGGTTAGCGGCCGATGGGAGCTACAGCTGGGAGGCTGGCGAGACGCGGGATAAGTAAGGGAGTGTGAGCCCACGCTACCGGTAAGGTAGCGTGGGGTTTGTGCTGTGTGTGATGTAATTAAAGCGAGTGCTGTCGGATGTCAGTCTGCGGGGCGCAGCCGGGCCTTCAGCTCTTCGGGAGTAAACGGCGGATCTCGCCGGTGCAGCATTGCATGGCAATTGGGACATACCGGGATCAGATCGGTTTCAGGGTTCAGACGGTAGTTCTGCTTTATCCCGGCCAGCGGAATGAGATGGTGGATATGGATAAAACCCTGGCCGATTTCGCCATAGCGGCTGGCCATATCCAGACCGCATACCTGACACCGGCAGCCGTGTAGGCGAAGCGCCGCCTGACGAGCCTGACGGTCGCGCTCATAGCGATTGACCACCACCTGCATCGCCGCCCCTTCCACGAACTCCATAGTCGTCTGTCCCTCATCGGGGAAAAGCGCAGCCTCGTCATCGCCAGCGCCCTGCGACGCGATCGTAAATCCTTGCTCCAGTAACAGGCGCACGCATTTGGATTTAATCCCTCCGCTGAAATCCGCCGGGGTAAATTCCGTTCCCGTGGCAAGCGTGGCCGCTAACCCGACGATGGCTTTTGAAGGATACCGACGCCCCTCAAACTCGATCTCATACAGACGCGCGCTTTTAAACTGATGCGCAACGCCTGCATCGTAAGCGCGAATGGCAGCGATGATGCATTCCCTGGATAAATGGTCCGGTAGTTTTTTCATAAGACATAGCTATCGGATGGCGCGAAGCTTGAGTATAAATAGAAAGCTATGGGCTTTTCGAACAAATAACTAGCAGTGATAGTTAAATAGCGATCCACGTAGAATCGCCGCATCTGGTGGGTTGATCGGCAAGGATTTTGCGAGCATCATCGCATTTATTTAGCTGCCAATGTAACGCTATGCCCTCCAGCACGACCCTGCAACACGCGATCGAGAACATCACCATCTGGCGCAAAGGCGAACAGCGTGCGCCGCATAAACCACTATTGCTGCTGTACGTCCTCTCGCAATACCAGCGCGGCCATGCGCGGATGTTCGACTACGCCTCGGAGATACGTGATGAGCTGCATAGCCTGCTGGAACGCTTTGGCCCGCAGCGCCGCCAGTACCGGCCGGACATGCCCTTCTGGCGCCTGAAAGGCGACGGCTTCTGGGAGCTACACAACAGCGAACAGTGCTCAACCCAGGGCAGCCGACAGCCGCCCGGCAAAGAGCTGGAGCTCTACCACGTCGCCGGCGGCTTTGATGAGCAGCATTTTGCGTTACTTAACAGAAATAAGAAGCTGATCAATACCCTCGCCCATCAGATCCTCGAGGCGCACTTTCCGGAGAGTATTCAGGAAGAACTGGCTGAAGAGATGGGGTTTGATCTGCTGCAGATCCGCAAAGAGCGCGACCCGCATTTTCGCCAGCAGGTGCTGCGCGCCTATAACTATGAGTGCGCTATCTGCGGCTTCAATATGCGCCATGATAATACCTCCGTCGCCCTGGAAGCGGCCCATATCAAATGGAAGCAGCACGGCGGCCCATGCGAAATCCCTAACGGCCTGGCGCTCTGCGCGATTCACCATAAGGCTTTTGATAAAGGCTCCATTGGTCTGGATGAGGATATGCGCATCCAGGTTTCGCCAGCGGTGAACGGCGGGGGCATTGTTGGCAGGCTGTTCTGGGATTTTGATGGTCAGCCGATTACCTTGCCGCAGGGGAAAGAATGCTATCCGCAGGAAGGGTTTGTGGCATGGCACCGGCGGGAGGTGTTCAGGGGGTGAGGGGGGATGGTGATAAGCGGGTTTCGATGCTGCCTTCTCGCTCCTGAACATCAACAGCTCCTTTCGTGTCTGCGCCACCATCGTCTTTAAGACACATATACGGAGGAATTGGCATCTCATTTGCTCCTTATCGTTGAAATTAGCTGCAATGTAATAATGTAGAGTACAGCTGAAAGGAATATTACTATTATCAGTGATATATAAAAGAAAGTGTCATACATCGTATCGGCGTTCACACTCCCGAACAAGAAGTGGCAAATATCCCTTGCGATATCATAATCGAGATAGATTTCCGGCCTTGGAAGTGCACGTCCCAGAACCCAAAACAGCAATATAAAATAAATAATCTTACTGATTTTACGGGCAAGCGTTATTAGAGCCACTGGCAACAACCTCCACCCAACCGCGAGCCATCAGGGAACGGATGCAGGGAACCTGTACTAACGATGTATTCATAAGCGCATTCCGGATCATGGCAAAATCAGAATTATGGGCGATAGTAATACAACCCTCGGAAACCGTACCCGGATGCAAACGGAAGTTACCACGTTTCACACCCTCTACCCACGTCTCATCGTCAATTCCGCGGTCGTCACGCCATAACGCAAACCAATCGCTATTCCCCCGCCGTAGTTCGCGGCAGGACGTAATGAAACGATTGGTGTTAGC
Organism: Klebsiella sp. 64; assembly: GCF_018223915.1. Lineage (NCBI taxonomy): Bacteria > Pseudomonadati > Pseudomonadota > Gammaproteobacteria > Enterobacterales > Enterobacteriaceae > Klebsiella > Klebsiella sp. 64. Next base: position 42,975 of record NZ_JAGRQZ010000037.1, on the reverse strand, counting down.
CCTGCTTTTATTTATTTTAAAACACTTGGCTATAACCCCCGCTCTCACGCCGGAAGCGGATATCACTCTGGTGAATCCGTCAATGTTTGCTCGTGAAAGATAGCAACGGCACAACATGAGGCTGTCGATGTGTTCACATAAACCGCCTGTTCATGAGTCATAAACCTGATACTGCCATGAACAAGTCCGCGCAAATGCATATAAACTAATAATTTTAACATCCCTATTTCTGCGTATCCAATCACTAATAGAATACTTATATTGATTTTATTATTTATTGAATTAATACATCTCAAACCAAAAACATTCATCATAGTAATTCACCGTAAACTGATACACAATGATGTTTTACACCTTATTTAAATCAATGGTTCAAAACCATTTTACAATACAATTTGTAACAATTAGGTTATGGTAACACTTATCAAGTTATTTATTCTCTTGTAAATTACCATCGATTATTTCTTGCAAAAATGATGTACATCCTCAGTCATTTATTTAAACATAGGATAGCTATATGGCAGACATAGAAGGGATAGCGCGGAAATTATATAACATCATTATCTCTCCTGATACAGTTACAGGGCTTATCAATGGTGGGTTATCTGTTCCTTTAGATTATGGTTATCTGATTTACGGTATCTTTGATACGGATACAAGATATGAACGTGAAACAGAAAGAATCCGTATGATGACCGCGATAAGACACGACATCCTTAACTATGAAAATATCGTTAATGCAGTTAAATTAATCTTTCAGTTATTTAATAAATATCTATCCGAATCAGAACAAGATAGAATATACAGAAGTGTAGTTACCTCTATCGTGGGTAGAATCTCTACGAATATTATCGCATCGAACATCGCTAAAGCTATTATAGAAAAAACGTCATTTACTTATGTAGTATTTAAGTGGAAAGGGAATCCAATAGCCTTTTTAAGTACTATCCTCTTGTTTGGTGGAATGGCAGAGCGTTCCATCAGGACGTCTGATAAACTCAGGAATGAAGCGCCCGAGGTATACTCGTTGTTAAGACCCCGCGATTATGATCTTCTTTATTTCTTATTTGCCGATGCGGTACAACCTTTTGTGGATGCCATCCATGCAGGGTACACTGAGGGCAACCCCGTGTTCGACAAGATTATGAAAAGAGTGGAAGATCATTTAAATACGAATGCTAAGGCTGGGTGATATGAAAAAAATTATCACGCCACTCGTCGATATAGTTCTCTGCACCTATATTATTACTGTATGCTTTATTTGCTTGGCTGAGTTTAATAACTGGCAGAATAAAATAATCGCAGTAACGATTACAATCGGCAGCACTTATATCATCGCCATTGCGTTGAATAGATTGCTGGGAACAAAGATAGGTGTGTTAAGCGGTGTTTTTAATTTACTATCAGGCCCGCTACTAATTATAGGCGCTATTGTTTGCATAGCCTTACTTGACCCGTGGCCGGTTAAGATTATTGGTCTGTTTTTATGGGTCATTATAATGTTTTGTTTACCTTCATTTATAAATAGAGATAAGGAATAATCATGTCAAATCCAGCATATCTTTGGCTAACCGATACAAACGGCTCCCCTATAACTGGTAGTTCTCTCGTTACAGGGCGTATTGGCGCTATTGAATTAAAAGCGGTAACGCACCACCTATCCATTCCTGTGGATGGAAACACCGGGAGATTAACAGGAACCAGAGTACATACGCCTATTACGGTACAGAAAGATTTTGATAAAACAACACCCCTTTTATACAAAGCGCTGAGTGAGAACCAAACATTAAAGTCGGCAACCATAAAGATGTATCAGATCCTTGATGCAGGTGTTGAAAGCGAATATTTTAATATTATATTAGAGAATGTAAAAGTAACTGGAATTACCCCCAACTTATTTCCTGATTCTGGTACAGGCACACATAGCGAAACGATTCAGTTAAGGTATGAGGCCATCACCTGGAAACATTGCGATGGGAATATCATTTACAAAGATTCCTGGAACCACAGGGCAACGGCATAAATTCCCCTTAGACTAAAGGCCATTCAAAAAAGTGGCCTTTTATAAGTTTAACTGATGATTTAAACCACCCTCGCCAAACAAGCCATCCAAATGCAACCGCATGGTTTGGAGGCATAGTATCTTGAAGCTATACCTCCTTGAGTAGCGCTAAATTAATTCAACACATTCGATACCTGCATTGCTTTAAGCTCCCTATAACTTCCGCTGTTCCAGGCTGGAATAAATCGTTTTAATTTCCGCTTGTAAGCTTTCGCCACGGTATACCATCGACGTATCGTATCGTTTGTACTTCTCATCACGCGTAGCGCTAAACCAGTTGAACGATCCTATGCACAGCAGCCCTTCATCACCAATCACGATTTTACTGTGAACACGGTTGACCAACATAGTCACAATGCCCAGCGCATTTAGTTTTTCCACTGCATCATTAAGGCGCTGCTGTTTTGCTTTGCGCTTTTCATAACTGACGTCTTGGGTATTAAAGCTTTTATCCGTTACAACAGTAATGTCGATACCACGAGCACGAGCCTGGATCATTGATGTCAGAAAACCGGTTTGTTCCAATTTTTCCCAGGTCAGCCAAGGGGAAACAATAGTAATACTTTTACCAATAGCATCAAAAGTCTGATTCAGGAAAACATCATGCTCCTCAACACCGTGCAAGGTAGAGATCTGTGTTTGCGCTGTATTAAGATCCTGGCGTTCTTTATACTCAAACTGCAGTGCATTATTATCGGATGCAAACAGGTATTTTGAAAGCAACCCTCTCGGCGAAGAAGCGGGCTGAATCTCAAACAGGTCCATATCGCCAAAGACCAAAAAGCTATCTTTAGCACGTGAAACGGCAACGTTCAGCATGCTGCTGTCTCTATCAATAAATCCGCCATCTTCATGTTTCGAATACACAGGAGAGAACAGCACAATTGCCCGTTCCGCCCCCTGCAATGAATGAACCGTGCCCACTGTCAGCGAATTTTCATCGCCACTACAATTGATATCCAGCTTAAGTAATGACGATTTAATCGCACTGACCTGCGCCGAAAATGGTGTCACAATGCCGACTAATTCATGTAACGGTTTACTGTAGTGATGCTCAATCTCTTCTTTGTGCGCTGCAAGCCATGCAGCAATCGTCCTCGCTTCAAAGTCGTTATAACGACTTCCACCATTGGCCTGCATACCTTTACCATCTATATGCAGATAGCCCATTGCAGGGAATATTGTCCCTTTTTCTTCCCCTCGTTTGGGCTGCAACTTACCGTGATAACTAAGGGTGTTACAGTAGCCAATGATGTTATCGAAGCAGCGACGGTGTTCGTACAGATACATCCCCCGCGCCAGATCCGGATCGTACTGGTAGCGCGAGTTAAACTGCGCAATCTTCATAACGCTGCCGGATGCAGCGCTCTTTCCTGATTCACACACCAAAGCATAAGCTTCAGTACGTTCTTCCTGAGAACCTTCTGGAAGGATATGCTCCTCAACCATATTGCCAATATCAATACAAGGCAGGCTGTTCCAGATAGGCGCAATCTGTTCTGTGTCGCCAATTACCAGAGCTTTCTTCGCCAGTGCGAAAGAAGCTGCAGCAACCTCAGGAAGCACCTGCCCCGCTTCATCGACGATCAACAAATCGGCGAAGTTGTATAAATAACCATTATCATACTTCTTACCGCTAACATGTTCTCTGATAAGCATATGATGAGGAAGCATAAAGGAGGTCATGACGACACAAGGGGTGAGCTTCATTCTTCGCAGCCAGCGGGCTTTAATAGTCTTCGCCCCTTTGCGACCTTTTTCTTCTTGAAGGTTATCGATATTCGCCATATCCATCAGCCACCGACCTTCCCAGTAATGCGTCGCCAGCAAAAACGCCGGGAAACGGAGCTGTGTATCGGCAAGCTCATCGGCTTCGCTCAGATTCAGCTCCCTCTCGCCTGATTGCCTTGATGACTGGACCGACAACCTCAGGTTCAAAAAAGACAAGGAGATGGATATCTGGATCAATGACCGGCAGGCTGAAAACCCTGCGCTGACCAGTCTGATGGACGAGTATGTCTGCTTTGCATGGCGGACGACAGCGGAGCCACTGAATCAGGCTTCATCCATAGTCATGCAAGGGATTTGAGGGTTATTGGGGAGTGAAAATTAATTTAGGTTAATTAATATAATTAATAGGCAATCCCTTTTTACAACCATCCTCTTAATCCATGCGGTTACCCCAGCCATGGCTCTTCCTTAAGGCCAGGTGCATTCCATTGACTGGCCCTCGCCAGCACTAAAGAAATTCATCCTATGCAAAACAAACAACGATGGGAGCCAGACTGGTTTCGACAGTCACTTCTGAACAACCATATCGACAAACTGATAGAGCGCTATTCCTGCCTGCTGGCACTCCGAACAGATCTGTTTTACCAGGATCATACCGCTAAGTTTTTCCTGCGGGATCATCGGCAACTCGAATGAGATATCCGAAAGCTGATGAACCGTATGATGCAACTCGAAGCGGTGGTCGGTTTCTTCTGGGTTATCGAATGGACAGAAGACCACCACTACCATGCTCATGTCGTGTTCTGGCTGGATGGTAGTAAAACTCAGAATACCTATCCCTGGGCACAGCAAGCCGGTTTGTACTGGTGTATATGACCAAAACCCAGCAGAAATATGGGCTGTTACTGTTCGGTTGCAATGAGGTCCCCGAACGACCTTCAAGCAGACGGCCACGTAGGAATGTCTTCTAAGTAAGGCAATTTTTTACGCCAGCATCTCATCGTGTGAGAACCACACTACTCCCACCCTCATAACACCTTTAAACCATCCAACCGCACGGTGTCTGTCAGTCCTGCTGGGACGGTTAGACCTGCGAATTGTCTGGTAGGAACCAATACTATTTTTGCCAACTCCTTGATTGCTTTCGACGATAACGCTCTGGCCCCCTCAGGGTCAGGATAATTGCCGACAAAGAAAACTGAGATTTATGCTGGCAGAACTAGTGTCTGCACCACTGTTTTTTCTGGCACTGCGTTTTATGTAAAAATGATTGCGATGGAAAAAAATACTGCCTGACCTGTGGTGTTGTGACCCCAGTTTCTATTTAAAATAGTTTCCTGCAAAAAACTGCTCGTAACCACCTGATATATTATTACCGCATAAATGATAAACACTACTGATCAAACTTGGCTGGGTAAGGATCTTCTTTATCTTTATCCTTACAAGGATGCCGTAGCCATTTTTGCCAACCTTGAGGATCCTCCTGAATATCAATTTCGCTGTCAAAATCCTCCAGCTCGCAACTATCTAACTTCTCTTCAACACTGTGTTTATGGCGTATAAATGATGCCAACTGATCCTGGTCGAAGGTACCTGCAAGGTAGGGATAATTGATAATCATCTCAGCCGCCCCCTGGACTTGAAGCATTGTATTGATTCGACCAAAGAGGCGATCAACCCGTCCATTCCTCTGCTCGTTATCGCCAGGAGTCCAGGCGATGCCATAATGATGAACTTGATTGCATTGAAGATGAAGATTCACGCCTTCCTGCAACACAGAGGTTGCTACCAGCACATTAGGGAAGAAAGGTGAATTAAATCCACGAATTAAACGTTCGCGATTTTTTGACTGCCCGCTGGCATACCAACTTGGACTACTCAAGCTAGTGAACTCGCGCCAAGTATATTGAGTATTATCTAGTTTCTGGCCAACAATTTTCACACATAGCGTTTCGAAAGTTTCAACGGCAGCCACAAAATAACGTAGCATCAGTGATCCATTCAATTTTGGGGTGACCCATTCTACAAAATGCTGATATCGCTGCTGGACCTCACCTGTTTGAGGTCGACGGTTGAACTCTGTAAACCAGCAATAGAGCTCAATGATCACAGGACTGGCAAACAGGTAACCCGTGCGAAGATAGTTGGCAAAGTTCTCAATAATTGCCATACCGTTAGGCTGGTCACGCCACTTAATCAATTGCTCTTTTGCTGGCCGCGGCAGCTCATGAAACATCAATCCCCAGGCTGTGGGCAAAGCAGTGATATATTTGATTTTCTGAGCTGTTGTCGACTGCTGCAGCCGGGCATCTCTCGCGGCATCACCATAGCTGTCACGTTGACGTTCACCAGACTCTTTGCGGTAATGATAATGATAAGTCCCGGTCGTACCATCCAATGCAGGCTCAAGAAATAATGAAAAGAGGCTTTCAGGGCGACGGAAACGCAAACTAACGTTGGCGCAGTCGGTACTGCGCAGGCCCGTTTTCTTCATAACAAATAGCTCGGCAATTTTACTTGAAAGCTTTAGCTCGTTATCCGTTTCAGGCTCATCTGTCTCCCCGTCCTCCAGCATATGCTCATCAAAATCGGACTTTTCATTGGATTTTTCCGATAAAAGCTTAACAAAAATATCTCGGGACCAACCCGACTCTCGCCATTCTGCCAGCGCCTTTGCAGGTAGCTGCCAGACATTCATCAATCGCTCAGCCATTATTTCATCATAACGTGCGTTGATGCGCTGAGTAATTTCGCGTACAGATGGTATTCGACGAACAAAAACCAAATGCTTACTACAATGTAGCGGCTGAGACTGCTTGAACGGATCACTGGTAAAGCAGGCCTCTACCAGAGTGTCGTATTTGGGATGATCTGGAAAGCGGTTATAGATATCGTGAAACTGCCGGGTCAAGCTATTGAGCAGAGCAGAATCCGGCGCGTGGTTGAAGTCATTATGGATTTGCCCCTCTTCATCACTACTATTATCCCGCTCACTTGCGGTACTGCCCGTTGATTCAAACCCTTCAAGATAGCCATATAGCATGCGCCTGCCGCCACCTGCCTTTTTCTCTTTGTCCAGTTGAACCACGAGTTGTTTCTGATATAGAGCAAAAAACAACTCAGCATCCATCTTATTAGTAAAACTGGAAATGCTAGCGCGCTCATGACGATATTCATATTTGCTGTGGCTGCTCTCTCTGCCCTGCATTTTGCGCAGTCGGCGGATGGCAAAATCATTCATCAGCGCACGGACATCATCCTCTGCATAACGTTTTGGCATGTCACTGAAGTAGCTAAATATGTCATAAACATTTCGCGATGCTGAGTGATTTGGAGTTGCCGTCAACAACAGTACATTGCTCCCCAGCCGGTCCTGCGCATCACCAAAGAAGGCCTGAGCGGCGGCGGCACGCTGTGATCCGCTTCGGTTACGAAAGTAATGAGCCTCATCGATTATAATTAAGTCAAACCCTCCTTTTCCAAGAGCTTGCTTAATCTGCTGACGATATAACACGCCATAAGACGCGGCAGCATTTAAAGCATCTTTTTTTTCATCTGGAGGGACCAGACCGCTTAGTGAATGGATAGTAGTAAGGTAAAAATGGTGAGATTTTTTTTCCACAGCGGCCGCCAGCTCCGCCAGTCTGCCATAAATTTGTGGGGCATATTTTGTCTTACCCTCTAAAGTGGTAAAGGCATTATGTTCAGCCCGATAGTGTATCTCTGTGAAAATGCTAAATTCTCTCTCCCAGTTATCACAGAGCGTCCTGTTAGGTGCCATTACCAGAATGCGTGCATCAGGTTTTGCCTGCCATAACAACAACATTACTCCCATCGCCTGATAAGTTTTCCCCATGCCGACTTCATCAGCAAGGAGTGCCAGTCGTTGTTTATTCAGCAAATTCCACAACCCAGCCACCCCCTCTGCCTGCTTCGCCGCCATGCTGGAAGCACCGGATTGATACTGCCAGTGCGTATCAGTTGCATCGAAATTCATCACGGCTGAAACCTCAACCGGGGTAATGATCTGTTTTAACTTATTCGCCATAACTACAGTCTTCCATGATAGCAGCGAGATAACGTAGGCTAGTGGCATCGCTAGTTAGGGGGGGAATTGCAACCTGTAGAGACTCCCACAAGTGCACAGCCACAGATATGGCTTCAGCCCCTTGTTTGTGACGTATGCTTTTAACACGCTTTCTTGCCAGAGCGGCCAGAGTGTTAACTTCTTGGGCCAGAAACCAGTTAAATACTAGCTGAGTCGGTTGATTTATACGCTCCCTGGCTATTTCAGCCAATTCCTGTAAGCAACCTGGTTCACTGAACAAACGACGATACAGCTGAGTGCCATCGTCCGCGTCTGCTAGCCAGTTGCGCCGTTGTTGGATAGCCTGAAAGAGGCGGAAATAGCTAGTGGCATCTAAATTCATGGCTTGCGCCATCCCCTCACTTTGCTCTTCATCCTGCGCGCCAGCACAGCGCAGCATAAGGCGATCACTCAATGCGGGATCCACTGAATTCAGATAGCTGTTAAGTAAGTCATCTAGCGACTTAAAGCTCAACGCACGCCGGTGTTCAATACCGCTTTCAACGATCATGCCCTGCCAGTCGGTTATTCCAGTTCTACGAAGGGTATAAAAAGGGTTATCCAATACGGCATTGCTTTTTAATACCGTCAATTGCCGGGGCGATTTCAGACCTATACCGGTAGCTTTCCATACCAATTCATTTGCCCCGTTGATACCGGGCAATATCAGTTGATAACCTGACGCAGGCTTACCACCGAACCATTGCCCGGAAATCTGATACTCACATCGAGTCCAGTCAAAAATAACGCTCAGATCGAAAGGTTGAAGTTCATCAGGCTCCAGCGCCTCTTCCTCCAACAATGCTTCACTGGCGAAATTCTCTTCATTAACATCATCCCATTCTTTGCCGCAAATCGTGATGTTACGAGAGACCGGATGCACAATTCCCGCTTCTACATTCCAGTTTGCCTCAGGTAAGCTGCTGCAACCCGGGTTGGTGAAATTCCAGGACCCCACGGCAAGTTGCGTACCGGTATTGCTTTTCGCCAGCCAGAGCTTGGCGTGGGTCATCAATGCCCTATCGTCCTTGGGCACTGGAGAGCGATACACGGTAAGCTTTTTATTTGTAATCATTGCCTGAATACTGTCACTCCATCGAGTGCGGATATAACGTCCCTCAACCAAATCCGGAACCAGTTCTACGAGCACTTCATGCCCAATATTGTCGATAAACCCTGCTAAATCCTCAGCAAGATAAGGCGACCAAACACTGAGTGTATGAATCTCACCGCCGTTTTTTAATGCATCTAGCAGTGTGCAACCAGCCAGACTGTGAATAAATGACCAATCAGGATCATCACCGAGAAACTTGCGACGGGTTGGGAAAAATTCTTCATCATTCAGACTGTTATCAATTGTGGTAAAAAATCGTTTTACCTGCTGGTATTGGGCATTACTTGCAACACAACGAAAATCCACAGTTTCTTGATTTCGCCCCCACCCACTAAGCGTAAGGTTGGCACTGCCCGCACCCACAATAATCTTTCTGTAGTGATCTTCGAGATAAAATACTTTTGGGTGAAACAGCCCGCGCTCTTTATCCAGATAAGACTCTTCGCTTTGAGCCAGCTTACGCACCGACACCGGATATACCGCAATGGAGGTACGTTTCGGCTTTTCTTTCGCAATCATGCGCGGATCGCAGTAGATGCGGAAATCAATACCACTCTCATTCAGCGCACGCTGCAGACCTTCGTAATCCATACGACTAACGGGCGGGTCCATACCCAACACAGCAGGAAGTACCCACGTTTCAACAAAAGAGATATCCAGATTAAAGGTGGTGAGCCAGACACGTTTCAACATACCCATATCAGCAATTTGCTTTTTGAAGACATCTAACAGCTTCATGCAGAATGCCCCCATAAACCGTTCAGCAAATGTCTGAACTGTGGTAGATAATAACGGTTTACCCAGTCGCTATTCTGACGATCTTCGCGTAGCGAACATGGTGGTACCTGCAGCAAAATATCATCACCTTCAAGCAGGAGCCACGGGAACTGCCCCCTTGACTCCATTATCTTGTGATGATAATCCAGCAAGCCTCGAACCTGATCTTCCAGCGACGGCATACAGGCCAGTGCTAATAGTTGCTGAAAACGTCTGGCGGGCGTACCGGAAAGCGAGGAAAGGAGCACATCATTTTCCAGAAGCTGAGCCGCCTTTTGTGGCAGATCAAGTTCCGTAAGACCGCGCGACTGCCAGAATTGACGAAATTCTGCCAAAGTCTGACTACTCTGTCGGCGTAAGCCTGAAAACATCAGGTCGATCAGGGATAAAAATGGCTCCGCCTGACTGATATGTTGTAACGCCCTGAGGTCACTTTCATTCATTTCAGGCATACTTTTCGCCTGATGCATGGCACGTTTGAAAACTTCAGCATCTGTAAGCTCTAACTCGTCCAAACGTTCCTGCTTGAGTACCCGATAAATAGCACCCGCTGCATATTTATCTAACCCCGTTCTTTGTAGCCAGAATATTCGCGAATAATCCCCGACCATTTTCGGGTCGCGGAATGCCTTTACATACGCCTTTTTTAGGCCGAAAGGAATATCTTCGAAAAATGGGTTGAGGTCGCGCTTATGTGAGGCCTGCATTTTCAATTGCATGTAAGTCAATGCCGCTGCATGTAATTTTTTCAGCTCTGGTACATTCCGAATAAATGCCTCTGCTGCCTGCCACACTGGCTTGCTTTCCGGCAGATCATAGCGATAATCAGTAGAGAAAAAATGCATTTTCATCATTGGCGATTTATAGCGCCCATTGGTACCAAGAGCGATCTGATTAGTCAGTAACTCACTACTTTTCTCATGACCAAAAAATATCTGAGGATTTTTATTTGCAGCGTTCCATTTAGATCTGGCTTTATTAATACCCTGCACACCAGTGAGAGTGACACCTCTTTTTTCAGCCGCCAGCATGGAGTAGATATAAATATTTTCCAAATGGATCAGACAGGCAACTCTAAACTCATGTAATTGCTTTTTGGGATACAGACCTTTCATCACGCCTGAAGTTTGCAGCTTTTCATCGACCAGTATCTGGCGCAATACGCTGTGATGCAGCAGATTCAGCGTATATTGCCGTACATCATTTGCGATAGAAGTAATACGGCTATGAAAGATGTCCTGCCCCCAGGACGACCAGATGACTAATTGCCCAAGCGGATCCACATTCAACTCACCCGTTAGCGAGTCATCGTATTCAGTCAGAAATTTCTCGATGTACATTTCGTTGCGTCAGTCGCTTATGCCCACAGGGCTAACAACACGCAATCAGTGCACTGCGAAAGCCCTTCCATGTTCCACTTTCTTTCCTGGCACTTACCAAATCAGCAAATCAGTGGCCGATATTGATGAGTGCTAAAATGCAGATAACCAGAAGCTGTAGCTTCTGGTTATCTGGCTGGATTACTCGCTTTCAGGCTCCAGTAAAAAACTAGGTTTACCGTAAGACGAAACAAACAATCCTTTTACCGCGCGCGTTGCAGCCACATGGAGCAACGCTCGTTCATTAAATAATGCATCGCGCTGTTCTACAGGGTCATCAGATGCAATTGCTTTGACTTCCGGCACAACACCATCGTTGATGCCCGCAAGAAACACATACTGGAACTCCAACCCCTTAATGCGGTGCATCGTTGCCATACGCACACCAGGGCGTTGATCACTATCACCACTATCCTGACCTAAATTATAGGTCTCGATTCCAGCATCATTCAGAGCAGAAGCATAACGCTCGTAAGCATGCTTCGTACGAGCGGTAATGCAGATATCCTGGGAACGGACATCATTGGCTAACAACGCCTGAATTTGCTTGATAATCGTCGCAGCCTCTTCTTTAAAATCTGAAGCATGAGTGATCATGGGTTTTTCACCATGAAGCAATGATAAATAATCGTTGCTGGCATCAGTTTCACCATCCAGGTTGTCAACCTTAACGCCGGTTAACAACCCGACAGCAAACTGTCGCGTCTCTTCTGTAGTCCGGTAGTTAATTTTCAGTTTTTTACTACGGCGCCCACGAACGTTAATCCCACACTGACCTAGAACGACTTTATTGCGGTAAATACGCTGATGTCCATCACCCACGATAAAGAGATCGTTAGGAGACTCTGGAACCAGGCTACGAATAAGGGTAAAGGCCGGTGCGCCTATATCCTGAGCTTCATCGACTACGATACTGCTATAAGGCAATTGCACCTGTTTTTCTTTAAACAGAATGATAGCCTCATGCATGGCATCTCCCATCTCTCGCAGTTTGGCTCGCGCCATTTGTGCCCGGAACTCTTCGAACACAGGCCAGATTTTCGCACGCTGAATACGGGATAACGCCGTGCCACGACCAATACGACTCACCTTCAGATATTCTTCACGGCTGTAAACCGCATTCGGCTGAACAACACGTTGCCACTCTTCAGAATAAAAGTTATCCGGTAATCCCAATTCAGCAGGAACTTGCTGCAAGGCATAGTTCCAGCATTTACGTCGCCCTTCATCGCTGTCATAGACCACGCGGAAATCATATCCATGGCGTTTAAGCTGCTCGCTCATCCAGGCATCAATGTTAACAACTTCAATACGCGCCATCTCCTCACGGCTACACAAACGCTGGAGGTTGGCGCGAATATCCGCCGCCAGGTTACGGGTGAAGGTTGTGAACAGAACTTTTTTACCGGGTTTATCGGCCAGGCGTTGGGATAACCAACGTGCACGATGCATCGCAACAACTGTTTTACCCGTGCCTGCACCACCTAACACTCGCACCGGACCATTTGCCGGAGACTCCACCAGTTTTCGCTGGCTCGGGTGCAGGAATACACGCCATTTTTCCAGTGGCGCATTGAGCATTTGCAGTAGCTCCTGTTCATTTTCAACGACATGGAAACGACGTTTACTTCTCTCAATTGCCTCAATAAAGTCGTTGGTATCAACAGGCTCATCACGGTGATCGTTAAACTCCTCCAGCACTTCCTGGTAATCCAGACCTTCTGCCAGCCAGTGTAGGGGCTCCCAGGCTTCTGCTGGCATCACGCTTTCCAGCTGATTCAGCCCTGTGGTATCCACAAGAGCCATCACCTGCTCAATAAACACAGGAGGAACACCCAGTGCGAGGATCTGCTCTGCCGTATACGCAGCAAAGAGTTTGGGTTTATCGACAACAGTCGGCTCGGGGGTAGGTTTGATATAGCTGGTATCAATCACCTGAATCGCACCGGTTACCGGGTGAATCGCACATTCGTGTCGCCGCGCCCAGTCGTAGGCTTCGTCGTGCTTATCCACCCACATCAGCATATACAGAGCACCCTGCTCAGGTTTCAGGACGATCCCCCGGTAGGTTTGGTCTATACGCACGGAATGCACATTATTGCTGCGTGCATCGTGGATCTTTTCGTAGTTCAGCCCATTACTCGTCGGATCCTGGCGGAACTTAGAGATGAATTCCTGGACCTTTTTTTGCTGCGCTTTAGGAATCCGCGCAAAAGCCCCCAGAAAACCATCAGAAAGTGCCACCTTTGGCGTTGGAATCGTCATTTGTCACCTCCGGACAGATGCTGCAATGTATTTTCGTCAATTGGCCCGAATGCAACGTGCCAACCCTTACTTGCGAATAAAGCAGTAAACTCCTGATTATCAATAATCAAGGCTTGCTTTTGTAATGGCCAGGCGAGATCGGCTTCTGCAATAATTTCGCCATCGTCATCCTGCAATTCATATCCAACCGTCGGTGCCGGTAGTGATAACGACTGAAGCAAAGCGATTTCTTCTGCGCCCAATAAGCCAAACTCAAGTATTTCTGCCCAGCTCTCGTCAGGCTGAATATCCACTACAACCGAAGTCTGCATTTTTACCGTTTCAGCCTCCTGCGGTAAATGAACCGCTTTACGGCTGGTAAATGTCATATCTGGCAGGAACTGCAGTAAATTCACCATCCACCAGAAACCGTTAAATCCGGCTTCATAGCCATCATCCTGGGAATAACGATCGTCAAAGCAAATATGCAGCCTCAACCAATTTCGCATTTGTTCAATGCTTGTCGTTGATTTAATGGCTTGTTGCGGTACAACAGCTGCCAGCTCAATGAACTGTTGTGATGAACTACAGCTATCCAGTAAACCACCAAATACAAAAGGTTCATCAGGCAAAAGTGCATTCAACCGATAAGCGGGAGCGTTCTCCTGCATTTCATAGGCGTACTTTTGTTTGGCTCCAGTATCCTGCGACTTTTTAGGATCCAGCCACACCCAGGCAAAGGCAGCGGCCATTTTCTGCCATAGCATAGTTTTATTACCGGGATCAGAGAGATAATCGAGTAGCAGTGCAAAACTGTTTCTCTCCCGGAATGAACCTTCAAGCGTAGCAAAGTTTGTATCATGGAACAGGTTATAAAACTTAGGCTGTTTCATATCCGGATTATGGCCAAGCCCCATAACATTCTGTACATGTTTAATGCCTTGTTCTTGAAGGTCAGCCCAGGTCAGTGTCCATACCCAAAAATTACCGCTGTCTTTAATCGCCTGCCGTTTTTGGACATCATCCGACACGCTATCTTTATGAAAAGCAAAACCATCCAGGAAAATTGCTACCGGTTTTATCTTTTCTGACTGCATCAGAGGATAGAGCACATAATCTGGTCGGCTAAGGATGCCTACTCCTTCTTTAACCCCTAAATCAACCTGTGCTTTGAGATGCCAGCTCATCGCCGGTTCTGTACGGATATTAATAATCCAGCCTGCATTCTGATGGGCATAACTCCGGCTCACGAGAAGATTTTTGTTATCCTGCAGGCAGTGAATGAACCGTTTTTCCAGTTCACTCCCCATCATGGCATCAAGCGAAATGTTTTTGATGGAATCAATAACGCGTATAGCAGCACTGGCCTTCAGGATTTTCGCCAGTAAGAGACGCGCCTGATCTCTTGATACATACTTCATACGCCCGCGGTCACGGTAAGCGTAAACACAGCGATAGCAGCCGTCTTTATGCGTATCATGGTTGCAGCTGCATTCCACTAGCGCCTTGTAGGCCAGCTCAAGTAATTTCAGCAGGTTGTCAGGTGTACGCATCAATTCTTTGAGTGAGCCGGTTCCCCCTGGTACGGTGTCGTAAATCACCAGATACTGACGCCAGGATTCGCCCTCATTTTCCGGCTCGCGATACACCACGCCTTTCAGATGATCCACGTTACCTTTGAAGTAATGTTTAAGCCCAAGCTGAATGGCTGCCCCTAGGGAGGCTTCCACCACGCGATCGTTGCTGTAGCTGGTCACTGGCAGCAGGATACGCAATGCCTCAGATTCCAGTTGGCGATAAAGGTAGAGATAATCTTCAAACTTCGCTTTTTCGGGTTCAGCGCGATATTTACAGCTCAGGTCATGACGTGGTTCATGATCTCGAGGGCGCTGCACCATGCCGCAGCCGAGGCAAACTTTAAACCCGGTGCGTTTCTTTGCCTCTCCTGCGATCATCAGCTCATTGGCATCATCCGCCATTTTGCCAAAGTTGATATCTCGCAGAGTCACTTTGCTCAAAAACTCAAAGCCAAACGGGATTTCTCCTTCATCAATAGCATAAGCGGCCGATACATCCTCTTTTTCGAAGCTGACCAGTAGCTGTCGCTGAAAGAATGCCGGTTCGCGACTATCGCTCTCATCACTGATCTGGCTGTCACGCGCGCTTGAGCGGGCATAAACCTGACGAAGCTTCAGTAATGTCGTTTTTTGCCCGGCATCAGCCCAACCTGGTGTGCCGCATTTTGGACAGTATTTATGCTGATCGCCAGTCTGATCGATATTCTCGCTGTAGTTACAGTGGCTGCAAATACGCCAGTTTTCAGGCTCAGACACTTTCAGATCAATCTGTTCGATTTCAACTTTATGCCCACCCGCATAGAAGTTATTCAACGGGGCAAGCTCAGCCAGCGCCGTTGAAGCCGGACGTTCGTATTCGTAGGTCGTGTTCTGATACTCACGCGTTTCCCCACCGTCCTTGCGCCGCCACAGCACAGAACGCAGCGTAATACCGGCCTCCGGGAAGGCATAGTTGGGAAGTAATCCTTCATCGGTGAGGAAATTAAGCGTTTGCTTGTTATTGATCTGGTTCACCAGCGTCATTAGCGCCTGACGTTCCGAAGTCAACTCGCGCATATCGCTGTCAAAGTTTTGATCGTGCGGGTCGCTATCCAGCTTGTCGATACTGCGCTTGAGTTTATCAATTCGGGAACGCAACGATTTGCGATCCTCCACCAGCAGTTTTAATGCTTGTTCGATACGTTGAACCAGAGAACGCTGCCCTGGTGCCCCTTGCAAATATGACAGTAACTGTAGACGAGTGTCTTCCGTAAGATCAGGGAAGATGGATGAGAACTGCTGAGCAATATACACATGATGCTGATCAATATAACGCAGGAAGTTATAAGGGAACCCAGACTTGTGTCCAAACTCCAGCTCGTCCAGCATCTGCTTCACGTTTTTGCTGATAGCAGATACCGGAACACCTGTTTTCACCCAGTTGTCCATGCAGAATGCGGCCAACTGACGCTCCAAAATAGCCGTTGCGTTCAGGAACACACCAGGGGCCTGTACCTGCCCTTGCATCATCTCCAGAGGCTCTTCAAAGAAGAACTGATCGTGCGGGTTCCCCTCAGCCACCGTGATGTTAAGTGCATTGCCGTCTTTACGTCCGGCACGACCAATACGCTGTAAGTAATTAGCCTGCGCGGGTGGAACAGAACAGAGTAATACTGTAGAAAGGTCACCCACATCGATCCCCATCTCCAGCGTCGGTGTTGCCGAAAGCAGGTTGATATTCCATGGCTGACTACCACGATAGAACGATTGTTCCGTAGCCTCACGATCTTCACGGCTCAGTAATCCGGTATGCTCTGCCCCCTGAACACGCGCGATGTCCATATTATCCCAGTGCCAGGTCACAGCATTTTCAACTTCCTGATAGCGGCCTTCACAGCGCAGAGAAAGACATGGCGCGTTTCGCCAGTGCCACCCCTGATCGGCCGGTGCCCGAACAACCTCACGACAGCAAGAGCAGTTT
Organism: Klebsiella sp. 64; assembly: GCF_018223915.1. Classification (NCBI taxonomy): domain Bacteria; kingdom Pseudomonadati; phylum Pseudomonadota; class Gammaproteobacteria; order Enterobacterales; family Enterobacteriaceae; genus Klebsiella; species Klebsiella sp. 64. The sequence goes on along the minus strand of NZ_JAGRQZ010000037.1, from coordinate 26,044 downwards.
AGCTGAATAACATCTCGGCTCACTACCAGCGCTGAAGGTACCAGCCCCCAAGCTTCTTTGCCTTTTGTGTCAAAGTCTTTTACCAACCCGGCCATTTTCAGTGTCGCAAACAGACGTCGTAAAACCGTCTCGGCCAGGCTGCTGATAAACAGATTATTGCCGTTGCTGAGCGTTCGGTTGATCCAATGCTGATACCAGCTGGGGTTAGATTTCGCACCAATCAGGCGATGGAAGCCATTTATTTTTTCAAACGAGGCATAGGCGGGTTTACGCGTTTTCGGACCAATAGACGGCATATAGCGCGAAGTTCGCTCCTTCTGCGTCATCATAAAGGTCTTACCCTCACGCCGATAACTTTCGAACGCCGGATGCAGAACAGCTCCCGCCTGCCGCTGATGCCAAAGGACACCAATTACCAGGTGTGCCACTTGCTCAACGCTAACCCCAACCATTTCATCACCCAGCTCTTCGACAAGCTGTTGGTGAAGCGCCGTTATCGCTGAATTGAAACGTGCAACATCAATTCCTGCAGCTGCGTAACCGGTGGCCTCCAGCGTACGTCCAATTCGTGCGCGTAGGGTAAATTCGCTGTATACCTCCCAGTCGAGACGAAGAGAAACCAGCTCCGGTAAATCGGAACTCTCTGCCAGCTGGCCTTCGTTCTTCAGCGTCTGGTAATCGTTCATCCACTGCATGTTGGGCGCGATGAAGCTCGCGGCAAAATGAGCATCATCCGGTGAACGTTCACGCGTCTGCTGGCAGACGCGTGCCGCAAAGGCATCCAACGGTAACGTTTCTTTTTCACCCAACACGCTGGCGATTTGTCCGCGTACCATCAACGGCCAGGTTCGGGCGGTAAAGAAGCTGGCGCGGTGTGCGGCATCCTGTACCGAGTCAGAAAACGTAATCAGCTTTTTATGTTCGTTGAACTGGCTGCCATAAAGTTGATGGATCATCACCGCCGACAGGCTGGCTGCCTGCGACCCAAGAATCGAAATACTCTGTTTGCTGTTGCAGTACGGACATTCGTTAGCAAATTCCAGCTCATCCTTACGCTCTTTGAGCATATCCGGGATGAGTACTTGTAGCAGATCAGTATGGCCACAATGCCCGCACTGTACGTTAGTCTGCTTGTTAAGCTTTAAACAGGAAGGGCACAGTTTCTGGTGAACACCGCTGACCGGTTTATCGTTGTTATCCGGGAAGGCAAGCACAATAGAACGGCCTTTTTCGAAGAACTGACGATAAATACCATCCAGGTCGGTTTCGAGTTGAACACTCTGACCATGGCGCAGGCTCGCCCAACCGGTAGCATGGCAGTCACGACAGTGAATAACGGGAAGATAATGTTCGCGATCTTCCACCGCGACATCATCGGCAAAGACAAGCTTAGGTGTTTTTGACACGCTGGCAACCAGGCGGCGCATCTCGCGCAACCACAGCTGAGAACGTAGTTGCACAAAAGGCAGAACGGGACGCGCTTTATTCGCCTGCAGGCGCTTTTCCCGATCTTCCTGTTTTTCTGGAACCTCCAGGCGTGCCTGGGCAATTAGTGCCAGAATGCTTTGCAGCACGCGGGTTGCATGCCCGGCGCTTTCCGCCAGCATCACCTGGAGATTTTCCAGGCACTGCTGTTCCGACAAAATTCCCCCCTGCAAATCCTCAAGGAGTACGTGCAGGATGCTGTGGCGACGTAACAGTGAGCCCAACTCAATACGCTTTTCACGTCCGAGATCGCTGTCCAGATCGGCAGGTAATTGCAGTGAACTATCCGGGAACCACAGCGGAATTTGTCCGTTCAGATAATCTACCGGGCTGGCGTACGCTTGCGGATCCAGCACAGCGCTGGCCTCCTGGCCCGGATACTGACTGTACTCAATGGTATAACCCTGCAGATACTCTGCCGCCGTGTAGCGATCTTCGCGAATAACCGCGTCATCGCTAAACGGCTGATCAAAGATCGTTTTCGCGTAATCGAGTAGTTGTCCCAGTTCGTCACCTACGGTAGCCGACGTCCCCACGCAGGCAAAACGCTTGTCATCGACACCAATATGATGCTTTAAGCGGCGCACCAGACAGGCCAGATCCGACCCCTGGGCACCATCAAACGTATGCAGTTCATCCACCACCAGATAACGCAGTGACCCAGGCTGGTTATAGCGCCAGAGTTTCTGATCGCCGGGGCGCATCAGCAGGTAATCCAGCATCTTATAGTTGGTCAGCAGGATATCCGGCGGGTTCTCACGCAGGGTATGTTTGCAGGTGATGACTTTATCCGCAGACATCTTTTTGCTGGGTTCGATTTCACTGTCGCCGACAAACAGGCCGACGGTTACTTTGCCATGCAACTGCGGATCGCTGGCGATAGTTTTGGCGAAACGGCTGGCCTGATCGGTTGCCAGAGCGTTCATCGGGTAAATGATGATCGCTTTAACACCGGCCTCTGATGCCCCCGCACAATGGTTAAGCAGCGGGAACATAAAACATTCCGTTTTACCAGAACCCGTCCCGGTCGCCACCAGCGTCGGTTGAGGCATCTCGATACCCAGGCGCTGAAACGCCTGCGCCTGATGCGCGTGCGGTGGGAACGGCAGCGTCAGGTTAGGGAAGAAGTTCAGCGGTAAGTCACTTTTACGAAACGGCAGCTGAGCGGAAAGATACGGCCCTTTCAGCAGCGTTTCCGGCTGGGACAGAAATTGCTCCAGCATCGAGACGTTATTATTTTCTTCACCATTAAACAGCGGGCTGTTAAGCGGGAAGGCTGCCCGTAAAAAGGAAGCAACGCTGTCGGCAACCTGCCGACTGACAACAGAAGGCAGCATCACGCGCTCTCCTTATCTTGTGCAAAGAATGCCCAGGCCACTTTGTAATCATCTTCGCGGTCGGGTTTGATAAACGGAGCCTGCCAAGTGACGGTTCGGCGCTCGCTTTCATCGCTGCGGGTATAGTCATCAAAAGTGACGCTGACGGTACCGGCTTGCAGATGCTTGACATCATCCCAGCCAATAGCTTTATCGGTACAGTCGCCACCGGACCAGTCCGGGCTGTCGATATCAAAGACAAAGCCGTTTTTCAGGTCCGCTTTACGCGCGGTACGCGGCAGGCCGACGCCCACCAGCCCTTTGCTTGGGGTAAAGATAATGCGGCCGTTTTGATCGTACCATGTATCGGCTTCGTACTGGCGCATCACCGGGAACTGAACGCGATAGATGGTGAGCAGTTCTTCGAGAGTTAACCCCAGCGCCTGCGCAACCAGTACGTCGATTTCCACTAGCGCCTGACGACGGCTGTAGTCGGAGCGCAAGGCGCAGTTACGCTGCCACTCTGGGGTCAAATTGGTGAAGAAATCTTGTGGGAGTTGCGGGAGATTGCGGCTCCAGCGCTGGGTGTTGAAATCTGGGGTATAGCAGGATTGCCAGAAATCAGAATAACTCGTGGTTAATGCACTTAATGACATGACACGAGCAGATAAGTGATGCGCTGTTTCAACAAAATCAGGCAACGCGTATTCTTCTATACTCTGATGAAGGTTAGTTCTGCCTGACAACTTCATCATGAAATCATAAATCAGAGAATATGCAGCTCCAGAGACGCGAATAAGTAAATCGGATGAATTAAAACAATATGTTCTCACGCCGTTAGTATGAGCTACATCTTTTGGTACTAATGCAGGTACTAATCCTTTTTCAGCTCCAATACTAATCATAGCTCTCAGAGCCAAGCGATAATAATCCGTCACCTTCCTCGGTTCATCTTCGCCTGGTTCAGTCCACGTAACGCGTGGTGTACGTTTGGCATATTCCTGCACATCACATGCCGGAATATAGTTAGTGCGTGGCAGATAGTCATCAGGCAGAGTTAGCAGGTCGAGGCAATCATAGTGTCCTTTCTCTGTGCAAATCTCTCGTGGTGTTTTATAAAGCGGAGTTCCGACATAGAAATGTGGGCCAGACAGAATCCATTGTGATGTGTCTTCCGGAAATTGGGTATGCCGTTTAGTCGTTCCGTCAGCTTGAGCATATGTTTCATCAAACATGACGGTGGAGAAATATTGCCCCTGCAAGTCCCCCAACCGTCTGGGCTGCTTTGCAAATTTTTCAAGTACAGAAACAAGCGGTTCAGCATGAAGCGCAGGAAGTCGAGCCTCAAGAGCCGGCGTACCCTCTTCATCATAAAGACTGGCAAATAGTGCAAGTCGCTCCATTCCAACAGCCAAAATACGGCTTTGATGCCCCGCTTCATTCCAGGAACCTGTTTCGTCATCTTTAATGCCACCAACTTCACCGGAGCCATCATGAGCAAAGCAAAGCTCGATCGTTTTGGCTGAGAAAAGGTTAGCAATATTAACAAACTCAACATGATCGTTTTTTGTACTGGAATAAATATTAATGCTGTACTTAACTCTATCGCCAATAGGGAACAATATTCTCTGGTTCTGAAACTGAAAATGAGCCCTCAACCTCGGATACACCGACGCACGCAACTGACCGCCTTTCGGGTCGTCATAAATCCCTTCCGGGTGCAGGAAACCTGCCACGCCTTTCTGCGCCCCTAAGCGCCATGCCTGCGGCAGGAAGCATTTATACAGATTGGTCTGCACACCACGCAGTACAGGGTAATTCTGCTGCGCATTCAGGAAGTTCTGCATCCCTTCACAGCCTTCATACTCGCTGCGCCAGGCCGCTTCCAGCGCCGGAATGGCGTTAAAGGTATCAGCACGCAACGTCGCCAGCTTCGAGGCGCTCAGCTTACGCAGCACGAATTCCGGCTCGTAGTCACCCAGCACGCCAGCTTCCTGCCATTCTACTTTCAACCACGGCGGGTTTCCGAGCATCAGGTCAAAACCGCCGCACTCGGCGAACAGATCGCAGAATTCCAGATCCCAATGGAAGAAACGGTGCTGCTTCTTCAACGCATCAACAATCGCCAGACGCGGCAAATGGCGGAACAGCACATCTGTTTTCAGGCGACCGGCGCCGGAAAACAGCGAAGACTCTTCACGCACCATGCCCTCGTCGGCAAACAGATCGCCGGTGGCCTGTTCTGCGGCTTCAGTGACTCTTTCCGTGACGACAATACCGTCAAGCAGAGTCTCCATCTCCATCAGCCACATACCGCGATCCGGCAGTTCATCCACTTTGTCGATCGGCCAGAACCATAGCGCACACCAGTAGTCCATCACCCAGCGCAGTTTCTGATAGGTACTGTTATCTTCGAGGCGACCGCTGAAGGTTTCATCTTTACTGCGTATAGAAGAGCGGACTTGAGCCGTATTATCCGCAGGCCATACTGGGTAATTGTCGGCGGTTTTCTGGCGCTCGGCTTTCAACTGCTGTCGGAATGTGTTCCAGAGCGCTTCCACTTTGCCACTAATGCGCTGCACATCAGCAACCTCATGCGCTTCAAAGCTTTTGGTAAACTCTTTGCGCCAGCTGTCCAGCGCTTTGAAATCATCCGGATAGCGCTGTTTGACGGTTTTGTCGCTGTAGTTGGCCATACCGCTGTCCGGCAGCAGGAAGTGGAAAATCTGCTTCTCCTCGCGTGGAATATTCATCGCCAGCTCGGCCGGTTCACTGTTAAGCCAGCTCGGATCTTTCGCTTTTTTGTAGGTCAGCTCGCTCTTGTTGAACACCTGACGGCGTGCGCCCACCAACGAGTTGCCACAGTGCAGCTGGTAGCCAAACCACGGTACAAATGCATCGCCGCTGATGGCATTCAGCCACAGCGACACTTCCGCCAGCTCCACCGCCACCGGGTTTAAGTCCACGCCGAATACGTTGTTGTCGGCAATGTACATTTTCACCCGTTGCAGCTCCTGGGTGTAGCGATCCTGAGGAATGCGGCGACCTTCCGCCTGCTGTTTGTGGAACAGGTAAGCTTCCGCCAGCTGGTTGATGGCTTCGTTAAGGAACGCTGCGCTGCCCATCGCCGGTTCGCACACGGTGAGGTTTAAGATTGCATCGGCTTTGGCGTGCAGATCGGTAATCGGATCAATCTGCTCTTTAAACAGCTCTTTCAGGGCATATTTGACTAACGAGCGGGTCAACACTTCCGGGGTGTAATAAGAGGCGGATTTTTCGCGGTCGCGCCCGGCCATGCGATAGATAAAGCTGCCTTTACGATGAATACGCAGGCTGCCGTCTTTTTCGTAGACCTTCTCGTCGTCGTGGTATTTGCCGATCTCGTCTTTGCTGACGAAATAGCCCGTCTCCAGCTCGTTAAACTCTTCTCCGGCTTTTTTCACCTCGTAGAGATCGTCGCTGGCGAAGAATCCGCGGTAGGAGAGCAGCGCTTCATACACTGCACCTAACTGGTTGATACCCAATTGGCGATAGGAGATACGCCCCCGGCGATTAAAACGTCCTTTACCCGGGCGGCTTAACGACATCGCCTGAATAATTTGTTGCAGTGTTTCGTTGCGGAACACCACACGGTTAAGAATACGGGTGTTATTCGCTTCAAAAAGATGGCTTTCCAGACGCGGCACGCTGAACTGATGGCTGTGAATAGTGATCAGGTCGCCGCTCTCCAGGTCGCTCTGCATTTTCACGCCGCCGCTGTAGCCGTCACGCACCAGTTTGAACAGCATATTCAGGCTATCGTGGAAGTAGCGCCCATTGCGATCTTCTTCGCTGGTCAGCGGGATCATCTCCAGATCGCGCAGCGTTTCCAGGCTGTAGCCCTGCAGATAGGTTTTGGCGGTCATCGGCGCATAGCCCAGTTCCGGGCGCGCTTCGATATAGAACAGGAACAACAGACGATACATATACCGCAGGCATTCGCGGCTCAACTCATCCGGGTTAATAGCACGTTTCCCGGTATAATAAGCCAGCTCGTTGTCGATGAGATAACGCATCGCTTCATTACCCAACAGCTCAATGCTCTCACGCAGGGCATATTTCAGATCTTCCGACACGCCAAACGCATGTTTGTGCGAATTGTCATCCAGCGAATCGAGGTACGGTGCACCGCTGCCTGGCAACAGCGAATCTTTGTGTAGCAACACCGACGTCGCTTTCAACGTATCCGTTTCACGACGGCTTAAAATTTCTTCAAAATCAAAGCGCAGCAGGCGGTTTTGCGCCCACTTAGTACGATCCAGCAATAACAGCTGGCGGTTACCGAGCAGCAGCACAAAACGCGGCGGTTCATTTTGCGTGAAGACCACCGTGGAGAGCAGATCCTGCCAGCTGCGGTATTCGCCGTTCGCTTTTTTACGCAGACTGTCGCGCTTATGTTTATCGGTATCTGCCGGGAACTGCGCGGTCAGCAGCGACAGCGCCAGCGGATCCAGCGTTCCTTCTTCCTGGTCATGTGCTTCGACAATCCACAGCCACGGACTGCCGTCGGTGCTGTTGTAACGAGCCAGTACCGGCAAAGGCGTATCGTCATCCAGCATCTGAATATGCGGATTGAGTTCATAACCCAATGCCTTTAATAGCGGCTGCCAGCGAGTGCGTTGATCGGCAAGACGCTGCGGGATCTGGCGCTGTTTTTCATGATCAGTGAGTTTGCGGAAAAACTCTGTCGCCAGGCTGTTAAGCTGGTTCCACGGCGCGCGGTAGCCTGCCTCAACCTCTTTGCCCTGTTCACGGGCAGCGCGTTCAGCCTCGCGAGCGGCATTTTCCTGCTCAATCCAAGGCTCCAGAACATCACGGATGTCGCTGGTAAAGACTTCGCCCAGATAGTGGTTGGAGTAAAATTCGTTTTCGTTATTAATACCGACCAGCGCCATAATTAGCCCTCCGCTCCGGTGATTACAGCAATAACCTGGATGTAGGGCTCTTTTTCGGTGGTCATGGTGTCCTCAATCCATTGGATATAACTGTCAAAATTGTGTTCGATTTCTCGCTGACGTTGTTCTTTGCGGCTCTGTTTCACCGAAAGCTGCTGTTTATTATCGGCAAAATCCAGCTCCAGTTGACTCAGCTGACGCCCACGCAGAACATCCAGCTTCTGTAGATGCTCATTGAGCTGCTGATTGATACGCTCTTCAAAAGCATTTCGATCGTGAACAAACACATCCCGCGCATGGGCGATTGCCGCCTCCAGCAGATCCTGCTGGCGTTGATGGTTGCGATCTTTGCCGCCACTGTTAGTCAGCTTGCTACTCAGTTGCGGATGTCGTTTCAGGAACTCAGCAAAAGGCAGGCTACCGCTTAACGTTTCGCGGTTAAAGCTGACCACCAGCCACGGGTTCACCATCGGGTGCGACTTACGGTTCGGGAACAGCCCGGAAAGGATGAAATGATCTTCATCAGGCTCAAACAGGTGTGGCAGGCGCATCACCGGAGCCTGGTGGCGACCAAAGGCGGACTGAATTTTGTCGTCTAACCACTGCACGACCGGGTTAATTTGCCAGAGATACTGCACATCGGGCCAGGCATGTTGCTCACCACGCGCACGCGAAATGGCTTCCGTAATAACAGTTTTGTCCTGGCTTAGATAAAGCTGCCAGTTTTCCGGCGCAATTTCCGGCGGTAACTGGTTAAAGCGACGGCGTAACTCCTCCGGTGCGACCAGCGATAAGGTGTTATCAGGCAAGGTATCGTATTGCACGGTCTGGCCGCAGGCCTTCAGATAGCCCAGCGCTTTTTCGCAGTATGCCTGCTCATTATCAAACAGGCTAATGTCCCTTTCGGTCACGGTTGAGGCATCGCTGGACACTGCGCTGCAGATTTCGCCAAACAGGTCGTGTTCAGAATTTTCAGTGACATTGCTATTCAACAGGTCGTCGAACAGGCTGGCGCCATCGTCCTGCATCATGAATTCAGCAACCTGCTCTTCTTCCTCTTCCTGGGTAAATTTGCCGGTAAATTCGGAACTGTCGCCGATATTCTTCTGCGCCTGTTCGTCTTTATTGATCAGCACTTCCAGCACGCGCATATCACCGTTGATCTGCGGTTCACTGGCTTCAGTCAGCAAGTAACGGATCTGTGGCTGGTGTTTTTGCCCGTAGCGGTCAATACGTCCGTTACGCTGCTGGAATACCATCAGCGACCACGGAATATCGAAGTGAATCATTTTATGGCTGAGGTGGTGCAGGTTGATACCTTCAGACGCGACATCCGAGCAGATGAGCAGGCGCAGCGGAGACTGGGATTTGCCAAACGCTTCGACGGTTTCCATCAGAACTGTATCGCCCTGATCGCCTCGCAACGTGGCAATTTGATCGTCTTTCAGCTTGAGATCGGAACGCAGTTGCTGCTCAAGGAACTCAAGCGTTTTGATACTCTCGGTAAAGATCACCAAACGATCTTCCGTGTTATTCGTTTTCCAGCGGAGATCGTTACGGATGGTCTCCAGCAATAACTGATACTTGCTGAACTGACTGGCATCAATATTATTGAGTGCCAGCAGCAATGACTCTAATTCGTTAATCTGGCTCTGACTGTTTATTTCTTTGCGGTTCTCCAGCCGCTTCAGGCGGTTAGCCACCACGCTGGCACATGCCATTGGACTGGAGAACAACGCTTTTTCGAGCGTAATTTTGAACAGGCGGCCTTTATTTGACCGCGAGTCTTCATCATCATCGTCACGGAACTGACTCTCAACCAATCGGCGGTAGGCTTCTTCTTCAGCTCCGGTTGCCGGGCGCATCAATTTGACGATATTGCGCTCCGGAAACTCGCCAGCCATCTGATCTTTTACGTCTTTTTTAAAGCGACGCACAACCAGATTTTTGTCGGCAAAATCGGCGTATTCATACTCTTTAGGATTAGCAATGGCCGTCGGGTCGAGCATGTTCATCAGGCTAGCAAAACTTTCAGCCTTACCGTCATGCGGCGTGGCCGAGAGCATAATCAGCGTATCGCTACGCCCGGAGAGCAATTTTGCCAGTTTGCTGCGTAAGGAACTGGTCCCACGTTGAGCGACGTTATGTGCTTCATCGATAACAATAATATCCCACCAGGCGTTTTCCAGGTGGTGGCGATATTCGATGTCTTGTTTCAGAGTATCGATGGAGATAATGGTCTTATCGAAATAGTGGAACGGGTTGTGGTTGGTTGGGATGCGGTTACGCACCTTTTGTAAACCAGCGGAGTCAAGTCGCGTCAACGGAATAGCAAAACGGCTCCAGAACTCTTTCTGGAATTGCGTGAGCATGGATTTAACCGCCAGCACTAGAATGCGTTTGCCACGTCCACGGCGAATCAGCTCTGAAACCAGGATACCAGCTTCCAGCGTTTTACCCAGCCCTACCGCATCAGCAATTAATATCCGCTGGCGCGGTTGCGCCAGTGCCATGCGCGTGGGATCGAGCTGAAAGGGCATGGAGTCCATCGCAGCCTGATGCCCAAAATGGACTTTGCTGTCAGTCGGGACGCGTTGGCGTAGCTGGCCCTCTATGTACAACTGAGCCGCCTGGTAATTGGCTGACTCATCTTCCACCAGATTTGTTTTTGCTGGATCGAGAATCTCGACTTTTTGCTCCAGCTTTGTCAGAAATAGCCCTTATTTACCGCGTACCAGCTCCGAAATTCCATCACAGGTCAGCAGGTGACCACCATCTCCGCTGTCATCCGCCCGGCGAATGCGCCACTCTGCATCACGAATAACCACCCGCATCCCAGGTGCATAATTTTGCTTATTCATCGGTTTTTCTGTCTGTATGAGGCAGTGGCGGTAACACTATCCCGAGCGATGTGGTGCGGCACACTGCGATAAAAAAGGGGGCTTTAAAGATAACATGAAGGGCCGCGTCAGGGGGTATAAAATGGAATGTAATGCGCAGAAATCACGCATAAATTTCAAACAACGATAGTTAAAAAGTGAGCTGGGTCAACTCCCCCACACTGAGTCGGTGGGGGAGAATTCGTTTAGCCTGCGATGATATAACTCTTCAATCCATTATCCGGGGCTATAACCAATGCCCGGCATGTTGCCAGGCGCTCGACCTGATTCGGTATTCGTCCTGAAAAATCGAAGAATGTGTCACCTGTACAACGCCAGTAACTCAGTCCCATATCGAGCAACACATAATGTTCACTGCCATCGCTGAAGGTCACGGTCAGTTCACGTCCGTGATCGGTGTTCTGATTATCTCCTGCTAACCATGAGATTTTCCCTGACCAGGCTGGCCCAAGGTAGCCCTCTTCCAGCAACGTGGTCATAACTTGCTGGCGATCCTGCTCATCAAGCCATGCGTTATAGAGTGAATCGTGTTGGCGAGAACTGTACTCTAACTTTTTAACTGAAACAGTGAGTTCGGCACGTTCTGCCAGCCCCTGTTCAACCAATTCCGTCAAAATTTCACCTAACAAACGTACAGTAAATGGGCTATTGAGATAACGATCACTATAATGGACGTGAGTAATTTCGCGTCCATTAGTAAAAACCTTCTTCCAGTCAGCATGCTGCTGAGCTATCAGTGCCCAGAAACGCGAACCAAAACCTTCCACCTGACCGTCAAGTTGTTGGCTGAGATTGATGCGTACCGCCCCGGCGGGCAATGCTGGCAGTAAGTCTTCTGCACTCAAAGTCTGACCCGAGAATGTTTTTCTGGACGCCCCTTTAATCGTCACTACCGGCGATGCCGAGCTTTGTCCCCATAATTCACCGGGCGAAACGGTGGCACTGTCGGCAGCGGCCCACTGTTGGGTTTGCCCCTCACGAGTGACCTGTGCCAGTAAGTGCCCATTCCCTTGCACAAGTTGCGCAGTGTCTATAGATTTCACTTGCAAGCATTCACCCGGTATCGCCGCTAGCGCGGAAAGCTGATGTCTGGTGCTATCAGCTAAGTTTTCCAGCTGCGTGGCAATCAGCAACTCAACATTGCCCCCAGAGGAAGCAAACTGGAGTAACTCTTTAAATAATGGCCATTGCGCAAAACTCCACTGTTCCTGCGACCCAGCAAGAACCAACGAGCAAGAATCATAAACCTCGCTGTTCAGGCATTGCGCAATACGCAAACTGAGTGGGTTGGTTTCAACCCGACTACTTTCTCCGAAGTACTGATATTCTGGCGCGAGATTAAGCCGCTGTAGACGAAGATTAGTGAGCAGGGTTAATGCCTGGTGACGATCTAATTTGCCGACATAATGCTGACTGTCGTAACTGAGCAAGCAGTGGTGGCAGAATTTATCACAGCTGCAATCGAGCAATTTTCTGGCGTAATTAAAGACATCCGACCAATTATCGATCAATTGCACTGCATAACCCGCACCACCAGCATTATTATCGTAAATAAAGATAGAATATCCAGTGAAGCCATCGATATCGCGCGCTTGCTGTGTCGTCACGCCCAGCTCAGTATTTTCGATACCCAATTTATGCGCTAATCCTTCACGCAAAGCAACCGCAAGGGAACGCGCGGCAACATCATCCCTGATCAGTAAGCCACTATCATCACTGAGTTGCAGCTCAACCATATCTGTACGGCTGCTATATCCCAACCACAGATCTTTATGAACATGACCGTGGCACAATTTATTGTTCCCCTGCCGATCATTACTACCGCCTCTCAACAGGTAGTGTGTATTTTCCTTCTCCGGGTTCTTTAGATTCTCCGGAGTACGCTGGGGCTGGGTTTGAGATTCTGCCCGGCCACAGGAAAGACAAATTGCGTAGCCATGACCAAATTCACCCTCACTAAAGTGGAACAATTCCCCGCTATGACTAAAACGGTAACGTCCGAGTCCAGCATCGGGTAAGGAGACCCATACCGAAGAAGGTACAAGAACACGAGGATCTTTCCAGGGAAGTTGCGCAGGCATGGATACATCATTATGTGCCTGATAACGAATGTCTGTCGCGAAACCGACAGGCTGTAAATACCGCTTCACATCAAGCTGCTGTATATCTGCCTTGCAGTGGCAACATTCGACAGGCCGGGTGGCGCTGGTCGCTCCCGCGCCGCATTTACGGCAATGCCAGAACCACGGAATATGATGATCGCCAGACAGCTCCTGCCCGCTGGCAAGTACTTTACCAAGCATAATACCCGAGGAACGATATACTTTTCCGCCCAATACCACATCAGCACCAGGAGCATATTCACGTAATGCTGTGGGCAGGTCACGGCTGGGCAGTTTTTCAATGCGGCGAGAAAAGTTTTCTCCCCCTTCATTAGGGTCAGCCTGAGTGGCTTTTATTGCGCGACGTCTTTCCAGTTCATCCGCAGTCAGATAATTGAAATTGACCACGCCAACCGGGAAACCATGACCCGGCAGGAACGCTTCACTGATGAGTTTAGAAAACAGATAAGCACCGCGATAATCACGAAGCTGATAAGTGATTGCTTTGCCTGCTGGCGTTTCTTCCCACGCGCTGTTATCTGCTTTCAACGCTTCGATGTTTTCCAACAGTATGGCAAGTTGGCTTCTCCAACGAGTATCAACCAGCTGCATCATCGTTTGCGTACGAGTCAAGAGCTGTGGCGGCGTCAATGACATCAGTACAGTTCCCTGGGTAAGGCGTTTAAGTTTATCCGCCAGCTGATCGGCCTGATGATTTAACCAATGGAGAAAACGAAGACACTGGCTCTCATCACCTTCAAAGAACCATTTACAACTCAGTTTTGTCGCATCAGGAACTTCAGCCCGTAAAAACGCACCTAAAACCAATGCGTTAACATGCCGCTGAACAATACTACTGCTACCAAAACGAACCCGTGGGGCACTCGCAACGGTGTTGAACGCCCAGAGAGGGTCTTTGAATACCTCCATTCCATGCGCGGTGTTTTTACATAACGTAATGGCGGCAGATGCGCTTTCACCGCGACGGCCAGCACGGCCAGCACGCTGCAAATAATTCGCCGGAGCCGGAGGAACGTTATTCATCGCGACCAAACTCATACCACCAATATCCACGCCCATTTCCATGGTCGTGGAACAGTTCAACACATTGACTTTCCCTGCTTTAAATTGTTTTTCATTAAACTGGTTCTTCTCTGGTGTTCGCTGCGCTGAGTGTTCCTCCAGACGATACCAGCTATCTTTCAGGGCCAATCGATCACTGCGAGTAGACCATACCCCCTCCTCCCGAGCATGTTGAATGCGTTCATTACATTCCAGCCAGTGCAGGCGCTCTTCTCGCGCCATTTCTCCACCACCAGATAAACGCCAGTGACGCGCAGGAAGCTCAGGCATTTCAATCAATACAGCTTTTTCAGGTGCTATCTCTTTGCTACCTGGTAAATACGGAGAATAACCCAATAAAGTGACATCTAACGCACGGCGAGTATAGGGGCAACGCCAGACTTGCTTTGGACTGTAAAATTCAGCTTGTTGTTTAATGTCCAATTGATAACCCGATTCAAACTGACGCAGGCATGGTCGAATAGCTTCCCAGACCTCATTCATTAAGTAATTAACCAGCGCTTTCCAGTGAGCCTGCTCAGGCTGTATTGCCGGAAAGACAGCAATTAATAGCTTAATGACCCGGTTATAATGACGATCGCGTATTTGTGGCCAAAGTTGATCACGTTTCTGCCCTTTGTATTTTTTATCTGGCCCCTGCAGCATTTTTACCGGGAAACGTGCTCCCATCCAGCGAGGGTACTCCTCGTTTTCGTAAAAAACGGCACTGTTTTCACGTATAAAGAAATCAAGGGTAATCTTCAATAAATTACGCCATTCCGGTAATTGCTTATCGGGGTCGGGTAATAATGTCTTCCAGTCCTGCGGGCAGGTTGTGACTTTATCAATAAATGGATAGTGAATGGCCACCAGCCCCAGACTTTCGAGGGTCCAGGCATTTTTAGGGCGGCGACCAAACTCACTGTATAAACAAAAATCAGCAAACTGTTGTTTAGTAAGCTCAAGTCCAGACAAGTCTTTAAAACTGCCTCTCATTCTGTCCGCAAGATCCACACTGCCAACAAGTTGTTCAGACAGAGTATGCCACGACATGGTTTTCTTCTGCTGATTGCCTGAATTGACGAGGAGTATTTGCATTGCTTCAGCATGTTCCTGACTTAAGGAACTAACCATCGGCTCGATAATTCTAAGCGCCTGAACGTCTGCTGGGCTAAGCTTCTCATTCGAAACCATCGCTTTTCTCAGTGCGTCGATGGAATTTTTTAACGGAGGGATAGAAAACTGGGTAATAAAACTCTCTAATAATGCACAATGTGCCGGACTGAGCTTTACTGATGGCTCATTAATATTTGCCAGTTCCTGATAACAAAGGGTTCGTAACGTAGCTTTATCTGCGTCCTGCTGTAATCGGGCAGAGATACGGGCGGTTCCCTGACGTGAATCCGTAAAGGTGAGCAAACGTCGACCATTAAACGGTCCTAACTGCTCTTCTCTTGTTTGCGGTAAAGGCGAAAATTCAAGCAGAGTAGGAATAATTTCATTTAAAAAAAAGGGTGCACCGAGTCGAAGCGGACGGAACAAAGGATTATTTTTCCGTTGGGTGTCACCACAACAAACACAAGCAAAGGAATTATTGCGTCCCTCACCTCGAGATTCAGGTCTTAGCAGATTTATCTCATAGTGCTTTTGCGCCTCGCGGTCGATTTTACCCGCCGTCGCTTCCTCCAGTGAAATGATATATTTTTCACCATCGCTCGCTATAAGACGATCAAATTGGGAGTTATTTTCTAATTCGTTGTTATCTTCATCTTCAGAATAAACATCGAGATCAAGAGCAAACTCATCCTCTTCGGCAGCAGCAGGTTGCGCCACCAACCAGCTCGTTCCATCACCGCGCACTTCCTCCTTGGCAGACAAATAAGCTGAACCACACCCGGAGCAACGTAAGATTTCAAATACAGGCGCACCACAGTCACAATATTGGCGTTGTTCAAACCATACCTGACCAAATGGCCAGTCACTCTCACCTAATTCACTCGCTTTATGTGCGCATTGTTTATTTGAACATGCCCATAGGCCCGCGAGTGTTCGGATAAACCCATGCATACGTAATGGCGTAAAAGCTAGTGAAAATTTAGATTCACCCTCTCGCGATTTCGCCATCAGATCGAGAAGCTGCAGCAGCTCACGGTGATTAATGTCTGGCCAGGTTCTTCTGGCAACATTGAGCAATTCACTCAAACGTACCGCCAGGCGTCCGGGGCGAGTTAACGCCTGACGCAATTGCTGGGCCACACGGTAATGGCACAGCTGTTGGTAAAGTTCCTGAGAACTTAGTGAGTTAAGAGATGCTAAAGATGTGGGATATTCATGACGAATAAGAGACTCCGATATCGGCGGTATTTGTCGATAGCCGCGAACTACTTTTACATCACGTTCTGTGACCCCCGCGAGATCGGCAACAAATTTAGCAAGTTCTTTATTACCTTCAGGAGAATCTTCACCAATAGTGGCCGAGGTAGCAATGATTTGCACAGGTTTATCTGTACCAGGTCCAACATTGAAGGCCTGCATGACGCGACGTAAAAGCAGCGCTAATTCAGCTGCCTGAGAGCCAATATAACTGTGAGCCTCATCAAGGACGATATACTTCAGCATTCCCTGGGACTTTTCAATGACAGGGGCATCTTTGCGACGAATCAGCATATATTCCAGCATCGTGGTATTCGTCACCATGATGGACGGTGGGGCTTCATAAATGGCTTCCCGACTCAATGCCTGTTCAGGTACTTTGAGCTGGTCTTCCTGAACTTCATATTTGGTATGCCGGGTTTCGCCATTATATAGCGCAAAGCGTATCTTCCCTTTAAACCCGCGAGTCCACTCGCGAAGCCGCTCTTGCTGACTATTTATTAGCGCATTCAACGGATACAAGAAAATAGCCTGCGTCCCTGTTAGTGACTGCCGGGTCAAATTTTGCTGACGAATAAGATCTTCCAGCACCGGCACCATAAAACATTCTGTTTTTCCTGACCCTGTACCACTGCTCACTAATAGGGACTGCTTGTCTTCAAGAATCGTTCGCCACGCAGTTAGCTGATGACGAAACGGCACTGGCGCATTGCTCAAAGCATCAACCAGCGGGCTGGAGATCAGTTTGTCACGCAAATCCTCCATTGTTTCATCCGCGGGCATCCAGCCAAACGTACTTTCGAATACCGGATCTGCAAGCAGTGACCCCCCCAGACCTGGAGGCTGGAAATATTGAGATTCCAGATATTGACTCAACGACTTGCTCCGCAATGCCAGCTGACTTACCACCGACCTCACCGCACGCTGATGAAGCTGATTTAGAAGTGGCGCATAATGCAGTTGCTGAACGTTCATCAATGACATACTCCTGCTTGTTCAAAATAATACTGATAGATAACCCCCAATTGCTGCGGGGCTTGCTGATAGTGAAATTCAAAAAGTGCAGTTAGCTGATGCATAAGTTTATTGTTTCTTTGGGAAAGCAGCGCCGCGACTAACATCAAATTAAAACGTTTTTCAAAACGAGTGTGATATGTGTTTTCGATCCAAAATTTATTAAAAACAGATTTAAGGTCTGGAGTAATAGCACTATCCCAAAGCTCTTTAGAAAAAATGCTGACACGTCCAAAACTATCTGGGTTTCTTAATAACATCTGTTTGGCATCATTAAACTGCTCGCGGCTTACAGATGGCAATACAGTGCAACCTGCAGGTAATATCTCACTATGTGTAAGCAACATATTAGCGATGGGAACTAATCGACGATCGATATGCGCTTGATGATTTATAAATGCAATAAATGGCTGTAGTATATTTAATGCAAATGCCTTATCATTAATCTGTTTTTCCAGAGAACACCAACACTGTTCAAAGACATCTTTCCATATTGAAACAGGAATCCATCCCCATGAGAAGGGTAATTCCTCCTGTATATCATAAATAGCATCACTATCCCCAGAAAGACATGATGATATTAACAACTGAACAACCACGCAATAATTACTCGAAATTTCTCTAAATAAATCCAGTTCCAGCAAAGGCAAGCTATTATTCAACTTATATTTTTTAATGTACTCAACCAACAAATAACAAGAGTTTTGCAAAGGATTATTTTTCATTTCCAAAAACAGCGCATTACAATATTCCTTGCGTTGTTCTGGCGATGCGTTGCATATAGCATTTAGAAATAAATCATCTGTCTGTAATGTAGGTAGCATCCATTTAATCACTGGTGCAATACGAATTGCACCATCAATTTTACCCACAATTAACCATGGGCCACCTTGATTATTCAACGTCGAGAAATCATAACCAGACTCATCTTTTTTCAGCAGGACTGTGCATAAGTCAGGAGTATTAAGAGAAATGGCTTCAACAACCATGTCGTCTATTTTATGGTAAGGAAAAACAATAGAATCTTTTATATCAACCAGCAATCTTTCATCACCCTCAATAAAACGGCCATCGTAGCGTTTAATATTGAGTGTTGTTTTGTCCTTACCAAATCTGTCAGAGTAAAAATCAACACGTAATGTACTATCATTTTTCCATGCACATACAAGCATGGCGTTCAGCAGATTATAATTCTCATAAAGTGAAATCTGTTGCAATTTTTCATTACGGCCAGATAACAATGGAATATCCGCATGTAAATAATGAAATTTTTCAGACATCGGGTTTTCATCCAACAACTCGATATTAAGATATCCTTTCCCGGCACAAGATATTGTTAACAGCTCAGCGTCCACGCCATGCAAATGTGCTATAGATGCAACACCGTCAAAATGAACAGAACCATCATTACTTACAAACCGTCCACCGCTAACGGGCTTAGGTAATAACAATTTAAGATTAGAACCATCTTTCCAGGATACTCGTAAATTGATGGTGCTCTCTAGCATCTGTGATGAATTACAATCAATAACACACTCGTTTTGCAAATAATCTGATTTAAGTGTTACTTTTTCATTGTTTGAATATTTATCAACCCTTGCATCCGTTATACCAGAGAGTACAATAACTCCTTGCTGAGCAGTCTCGGGAATAATTTGAATATCGAAATCTGCTGGCAAAATCACAACTTTACCGCTAAATAAAACCTCACCATTGACTATTCGCCTGACTTCTATCTGCCCTTTCGGCATTACTGATGCGACAGAAAACCAGGAGTTGTTACCTGAACGAATGGATCGCCAAAAAAGTTCGTTCTCTGGGACAATGCCATGCTGCATATCCTTTTTCCAGCCGATCTTTGGCCAAGCACGATGGACAGGATAATCAGATTTTACCAGATCGATCTCTGTCGGTTTTATATAATACTCAATCGCAGAATCATAAAGTTGCTGCGTGCGAATCGTACAAACTGCGCCATCATGTAAAACAACGCTGAATACTCCGCTTATTTTAGTTAAGCTACGTTCACTATTTTTCAGCAACCTCGGGATATCAAACTCACCTTCTCCACTAATATCCAAATGACTATTTGTCGGTAGCGAAATAAAAAGAGAGTTTTGCCTGGAACTAACAGAGCCCATGCCGACAAGTTTTAACTGCGACTCGCTCTCATTCATCGCTTCAAAAACCCATGGTAAATCTTCGGTAAGCTCATAACCCCCTTTGGGAATTACGTGACCTAGCAGAATCGGCCCTTCATGGAGCGACAACGATATTTCGGTCATCGCATCTGCCCCAGAGAGTTTTTGCATAGCGAAGGGTAATAACTCTACTCGCCAATCTTGCTGTTCATAACGGCTTAGCATTGCCAACCGGGCCCCACCATTTCTCCATTTTGCAGAAATGATGAGTCGTGTCTGTTCCGGCTGAATATTGCTTTCAAACAGGGATATTAACTGTTCAGTACGCATTGTGGCCGGAAATCGAAACCGGGCATCGCAATACCAACTGTCATCAACATCAACCCATATCCTTTCAACCAGCACATTGCTTGATATACGGGGCTCTGAAGATTGAGAAAGTAATCGTCTTACAATCTCTGAGGCATTCTCTTCCGGGAGTACCAACGGAAGTTGAAGATGCCAGTCAGGATATTGTTTGCGTAGTGAGGAAACGGGGTCCTGACCATGAGTGGGATGCTCATTGAGTAACGTATGAAGTGTCTCGCAAAATTCACCAGCTATTTCATAGACGAGTTCATTTTGCATTGTCGCAGGAATAGTGTCGCCCAGTTCTTGTGCGATTATTTCCGCAGGACGCCTTGACGATTGCCCACGTAGTGCCTGATAAACTCGTTTGAAATAGGTTATTAAATAGCCACTTTCATTTTCAATCATCCGGATGGGCAAACCGCCTTCGCAAGCCAGAGTATGCAGATAACCCGATGCTTGACCCAGACTTCTCACCTTTCTTTTCCAGTAACGAATCCCATCATTTACCAGCTTTTGCCGATGTGCGTAAGGTACCTTCCAGCCAATCGATTCTAAAATAACGTCCCATCTTGGATGTCCTGCAGTATGGTTACGGCGGATAAACTCAGCGGCGTATATGCTGAACAAAACATCACTGTAAGAAATGAATATGGTTTTGGGGTAGTTACGTGGAACATGGGCACGAAGAAGAGCAGCCAAACTTTCATACTCTGCATCATGACAACGGTAAGCATACAGCGCCCTCCCATCAGCTCCGGGTAATGAACGACTGCTAAAAAACGCATTGAGCCATCGCAAAAGTGGGTTAACGGGAGTTTTCACAAGCAACCTGCCTTCGATTGATACAATTAGTAACAGATTACTATGATTGCAGGAAAGCTCAACGCCTGAGACCAACAAAATATGATAGAAATCATGTATATCTTGGCGAAAGTTGATACAATCAACGAAGATTCACTGGTTTAAAGGCCACATATTTTACAAGGTGTACATACAATTTTTACACCAGCATTACTAACTGTGATTATTACAGGAATAACAATGTTAGCTCAGCTTTTTGAACATTTGTTTCAATCAATTGATTCCACACTCGTCACAAACATTTTTATTTGGGCTGTTATCTTTGTATTTTGTGCTGCTTGGTGGTGTGATCATAAAAATATTCATAACAAATTCCGAGAGTACGCTCCAACATTAATGGGAGCATTAGGCATACTGGGTACTTTTATCGGTATCATTATTGGATTGCTTAATTTTAATACTGAAAGCATTGATACCAGCATCCCTGTATTATTAGGAGGTCTTAAGACAGCATTCATTACCAGTATTGTTGGAATGTTTTTCGCAATTTTGTTTAATGGATTAGATGCTTTCTTTTTTGCCAATAAACGTCGCCTATTGGAGGCGAATACTCCAGCGTCGGTTACTCCTGAGCATATCCATCAAGAATTAAAAGAACAAAATAAACATTTAGTGAAGTTAATCTCTGGCATGAGTGGTAGCGAAGAGGGTTCCATTGTTGCCCAAATAAAACTACTGCGTAATGAAATCAGTGATGCTTCCCGGGCACAAATATCTAACCATTCTAATTTCAGTAATAAGCTCTGGGAACAATTACAGCAATTTGCAGACCTGATGGCAAAAGGAGCAACCGAACAAATTATCGATGCCCTTAGGCAAGTTATTATTGATTTCAACAATAATTTAACTGAACAATTCGGTGAGAATTTCAAAGCACTTGATACTTCTGTAAAAAAACTTGTCGACTGGCAGGAAAACTATAAAAACCAAGTTGAGCAGATGGGTGAGCAATACCAACAAAGTGTTGAATCTTTAGTCGAAACCAGAAAAGCTGTCGCAGGGATCTGGGAAGAATGCAAAGAGATTCCTCTTGCGATGGCTGAGCTTCGTGACGTGCTGCAAGTGAATCAGCACCAAATTGGTGAACTCTCCCGTCATCTGGAAACCTTTGTCGCCATACGCGATAAGGCAACTGATGTTTTACCTGAAATTCAAACAAAAATGTCTGAAGTGGGTGAACTCTTAAAATTAGGTGCCGCGAATGTCAGCGCGTCTCTTGAACAAACCAGTCAGCAGATACTTATCAATGCTGATTCGATGCGAGTTGCCCTTGATGAAGGCACTGAAGGTTTCAGACAGTCAGTGACTCAGACACAGCAAGCTTTTGCATCAATGGCCCATGATGTCAGCAATTCCTCTGAAACTCTTACCAGCACGCTAGGAGACACTATTACGGAGATGAAACAAAGTGGTGATGAGTTCCTGAAATCTCTGGAAACACACTCAAGAGAATTGCATCGAAATATGGAACAAAACACTACTAATGTTATTGATATGTTCAGTAAGACAGGTGAGAAATTTAATCAACAATTATCCAGCAATGCCGATAACATGTTTGGTTCAATGCAATCTTCGTTTGATAAAGCAAGCGCGGGACTGACATCTCAGGTGAAAGAGTCAATTGAGAAATTTGGTAGTTCAATTAACGAGCAGTTACATGCTTTTGAGCAAGCAACAGAGCGCGAAATGAATCGTGAGATGCAATCACTAGGGAATGCTCTGCTCTCAATCAGCAAAGGTTTTGTCGGTAACTACGAGCGACTACTCAAAGAGTATCAAGCTGTCATGGGACAACTGCAAACATTAATTTCTGCTAATCAAAAACGAGGATAATTGCTAATGGATAAAATCCTTGGCAAGCAGGCCCCTAAAAAAGATCAAGATAATGAACATTGGGTTTCAATGTCAGATTTAATGGCAGGTCTGATGATGGTATTTATGTTTATTTCTATCGCCTACATGCACTATGTGCGTATTGAAAAAGAAAAAATTAAAGAAGTGGCTGTCGCCTATGAAAATGCTCAACTTCAACTCTATAATGCACTAGAAACTGAGTTTACAAAGGATTTGCCAGCTTGGGATGCTGAAATTGACAAACAAACTCTTGAGGTCCGTTTTAAATCACCCGATGTCTTATTTGGTTTAGGTAGCACAGAGCTTAAGCCAAAATTTAAACAGATCCTTGATAATTTCTTCCCTCGCTACCTTAAAGTTCTTGATAACTACCAGGAACATATTACTGAAGTACGTATTGAGGGACATACAAGTACTGACTGGAATGGAGCGTCCAATTCTGACATGGCCTATTTTAATAACATGGAACTCTCGCAAGGGCGAACACGAGCAGTACTGCAGTATGTCTATGGTTTAAAAGAAAGCGCAGCACACCAGAAGTGGGTAAAAAGTAAATTTGCTGCCGTTGGATATTCTTCCGCACACCCTATTCTTGATAAATCTGGTAAAGAAGATCCCAATCGCTCTCGCCGAGTAACATTTAAAGTTGTAACAAATGCCGAGTTGCAGATTAGAAAAATAATTCAGGAGTAAGAGATGAAATTATCTATCGACATTTCTGAACTTATTCAGTTAGGAAGAAAAATGTTGCCGGAAGGCGTTGATTTTTTCCTTGACGAAACGTCTGTAGTTTTTGATCCAATTGATATCGAACTTTCTGCAGGTAAAGAAGTTAGAATTGAAGATCTTGATCCCGGCAGTGGTCTTATTTCCTACCAAGGGAGACAGGTTCTTTTGTATATTAGAGACCATACCGGACGTTATGATGCGGCTATTGAAGATGGAGAGAAAGGGAAGCGATTTCATATTGCCTGGTGTAGAACATTAGATGACATGCGCCAAAAAAATCGATTTGAACGGTATCATGCAACAAATCGTGTTGATGGCTTATTTGAAATTGATGATGGGCTCGGTCGGAGCCAAGATGTCGCTCTTAAAGTTTGTATGAACTGCCTAGAACGCCTTAATTACAAAGGAAGTATAGATAAACAACAGAAAAGAGTAATATTTAAATCATTTTCTTTGAATGAATTTTTTTCAGATTATAGTACCTGCTTTCGCCATATGCCTAAAGGAATCTATGATAAATCAAATAGCGGCTATGTAGAAAATTGGAAGGATATATCCAGAACTACTCGAGAACAAGCTAACTACAAATGTAATGATTGTGGTGTGAATTTAATGTCCATGAAAAGTCTATGCGATGTTCACCACAAAAATGGTATTAAATATGATAACTCAGCTGAAAATCTACTCGTCTTGTGTAAAGATTGCCATCGAAAGCAACCTTTGCACGAAGGAATATTTGTCACTCAGGCTGACATGGCAATCATTCAACGCTTACGTTCCCAACAAGGGCTTTTGAAGGCCGAATCCTGGAAGGATATTTACGATCTGACAGATCCATCGATTCATGGTGATATAAACATTATGCAACACAAAGGATACCCGCCACCAGTTCCGGGATTAGACTTACAAAACGCGGAGCATGAAATTATTGCTACCGTAGAAGCTGCCTGGCCGGTTTCAAAAATTGCAGTAAATTTAACACCGGTAAAAGTCGATGGTTGGAAAGTATTCTCCGTGGGAGAACTCGTTAAAGAAATACAATCTGGGGTTATTTTCTAATTATACAACCCAAGTCTGAACAAACAGCAGTTGATTATTAATACTAATCTCTGTAAATTTTGACTTGGGTTCTCTTAATAATTCATATTTATCTATCGTCAAAAGACTGTTTGTAAATCTTAGAATAATCAAATGGTGAAGTCTGCTTCTCCCGATTCGCATCCAGAAAATCAGCCCACCACTGCAACATTAATCTACGCTCCCCGAGATGCTCCGCCTTATGGATGTAAGCAGCCCGAACAGAGCTACGTTCCTGATGGCTCATCTGCCGCTCCACTGCATCCCTCGACCACAATCCTGATTCAATAAGTGAACTACACGCCATCGTCCTGAAACCATGTCCACATACTTCCGTTTTGGTGTCATAGCCCATAACTCGCAAAGCCTTGTTCACCGTGTTCTCACTCATCGGCTTACTTGGATCGTGATCGCCAACGAAGATCAGCTCTCGATTCCCACTCATACTTTTGATCTTTTCCAAAACCGCTAAGGCCTGACGCGATAAGGGAACAAGATGTGGAGTCCGCATCTTCGAACCACGCTGAGAATGTTTAACACCTTCCAGCGGTTCACGCTCTCCGGGAATCGTCCACATAGCCGTTTCAAAATCCACTTCTGTCCAGCGAGCAAAACGTAGCTCGCTCGAACGGATGAAAACCAGTAACGTCAAATCCACAGCTAACCGCGTTAATGGTCTGCCGGTGTAGTTATCAATACGATGGAGTAACTCAGGAATGCGGTTGAGATCTAGCGCAGCGCGATGCTTTCGTTTAGCAGTTGCGATCGCACCAGCGATCTCTTGTGCAGGATTGTAATCAATTAAGCCGTTCTGTACCGCAAAGCGCATTATTGCCGTTGTTCGCTGTTGAAGACGCGCAGCCACTTCAAGGCGTCCTGACTTTTCCACTGCTTTAATTGGAACCAGTAAGTCACGAGTACCAATATCTTTGATATTTCGCTTCCCAACTGAAGCAAATAAATTGTCTTCCAGGCTTTTCAATACACGAGCACTATGCGATGTAGACCATTTCTGATTGCTGGCATGCCAGTCTCTGGCAACCACTTCAAACGTTATCGCCTCTTGCTCCTGCTCTACCTTAACGGCTTTCTTGTTCTCACTGGGATCGACACCATTAGCTAACAGCTTACGGGCTTCATCCCGGCGTGCCCGGGCATCTGCCAGCGAGACTTCAGGGTATTTCCCCAGCGCCAGCATCTTCTCTTTGCCGCCGAAGCGATAACGAAGTCGCCAGTATTTAGAACCGTTAGGGTGAACCAGCAAAACCATGCCTTCACCGTCAGTCAGTTTATAGGCTTTTGCTTCAGGCTTAGCCGAACGAACCTTCACATCACTCAGAGCCATGATGAGTATCCTTTCAAGGGTTCTGTGTGGGTACAAACATTATCGAACCGGGATATACCCGCAGTTGTACCCGCATCAGTAAGTTGATGTAGATTGAATCAGGTTGACTTAGGTTGAGTGAAAAAGCGAGGATAGCCTTGCGGATACTGGATTTCAGGCACAAAAAAAGACGTCCGTTGACGTCTATTGATGTTCCGATGGTGCCGAAGGCCGGACTCGAACCGGCACGTATTTCTACGGTTGATTTTGAATCAACTGCGTCTACCGATTTCGCCACTTCGGCACTGAAGGGGATGCGGAAACGTTCTGGATTATACCTGTCGGCGGCGGTCATGCAAGCGACAGCGTGCCGTCATTGCGCTAAGTGTTGAAAAAAACAGCGCTATCCTGCGCGGCGTCACCTTTTGCTGCCGTTCCATAGCGCGACTGCCACCAGCCCCCTCCTCTCACCCTCCCGCAAATCCAACTCCACCTGCCAGCCACTCCCCTTTCCCCTTGAT